>NZ_JBBGYS010000034.1:0-79295 GCF_037479595.1 Pseudomonas sp. MYb541
GATGGCTTCGAGCTTCGCGTAACCCATCATCAGCCATTTGCTGCCTTCGGCGAAATTCACCTGCACTCGCGCCTGGGCGCCCGCGCCTTCGAAGTTGAGGATCACGCCTTCGCCGAATACCGAATGCCTCACCTGCTGGCCAAGGCTGAACTGGGTTTCCGGAATCTCGGAACCGGCGAACAAGGTGCTGGCGCTCTGCTGCTGGCCACCACCGAACGGGCGGCTGACACTGTTGGACAGGCGCACTTCCTGGATCAGACCCTTCGGCACTTCACGTACGAAGCGCGACACCTTGTTGTAGGTCTCGCTGCCGTACAGGCGTCGGGTCTCGGCGTAGGTCATCACCAGGTTCTGCATGGCGCGCGTGATGCCCACGTAGGCCAGGCGGCGTTCTTCCTCAAGCCGGCCGGGTTCTTCCAGGCTCATCTTGTGCGGGAACAGGCCTTCTTCCATGCCCACCAGGAACACATAGGGGAATTCCAGGCCCTTGGCGCTGTGCAAGGTCATCAGCTGGATGCTGTCTTCATGCTCATCCGCCTGGGTATCGCCGGCTTCCAGCGATGCATGGCCGAGGAACGCGGCCAGCGGGGTCAGCTCCTCGTCTTCCTCGGTGTTTTCGAACGCACGGGCGGCGCTCACCAGTTCTTCAAGGTTTTCTACCCTGGCCTGGCCTTTCTCGCCTTTTTCCGCTTCGTGGTAAGCGATGAGCCCGGACTGTTCGATCACGGTCTGGGTCATCAGGTGCAACGGCATTTCCGCGCACTTGGCCGCCAGGTTCTCGATCAGCTCGACAAACACGCCCAAAGCGCCGGCTGCGCGGCCGGTCAGGCCTTTATTGACGATGAGCAGGCGCATGGCTTCCCACATCGACACATCGGCATGGCGCGCATGGTCACGAATCGCTTCGACGGTTTTCTCGCCGATGCCACGGGCCGGGATGTTGATCACCCGCTCCAGCGCCGCATCGTTGCCACGGCCTTCCAGCAAGCGCAGGTAAGCCATGGCGTTCTTGATTTCGGCACGTTCGAAGAACCGCTGGCCGCCATAGATGCGATACGGGATGCGTTCGCGCAGCAAGGCTTCTTCCAAGACCCGCGATTGGGCGTTGGAACGGTACAGAATCGCGATGTCGCTGCGCGCCAGACCGGTCTTCAGCGCGCTTTCGATGGTTTCCACCACGTAACGCGCTTCATCGTGCTCGTTGAACGCGGCGTACAGGTTGATCGCCTCGCCTTCGCCGCCGTCGGTCCACAGCTCTTTGCCCAGGCGCCCGGTGTTATTGGCGATCAAGGCGTTGGCGGCCTTGAGGATCCCGGCGGTGGAGCGATAGTTCTGTTCCAGACGGATGGTCACCGCGTCCGGGAAGTCTTCAGAATACTGATAGATGTTCTCGATTTTCGCGCCACGCCAGCCGTAGATCGACTGGTCGTCGTCGCCCACCACCATCAGGCTGTCACCGCCCTTGGCCAGCAGGCGCAACCAGGCGTACTGCACGGCGTTGGTGTCTTGGAACTCGTCCACCAGGACGTGGCGGAAGCGTTTCTGGTAATGGGCCAACAGGCCTGGGTTGTCGCGCCACAGGTCGAGGGCGCGCAGCAGCAGCTCGGAGAAGTCGATGACCCCGGCGCGCACGCAGGCAGCCTCGTAGGCTTCATAAATGCTGCGCATGGTGGCCAGGAACAAATCGCCGCTGGCCTGGATATGTTGCGGGCGCAGGCCTTCGTCTTTCTGGCCGTTGATGAACCATTGCGCCTGGCGCGCTGGCCAACGCTGTTCGTCGAGGCCGAGCTCGCGGATCACGCGCTTGACCAGGCGCTGTTGGTCATCGCTGTCGAGGATCTGGAAGGTCTGGGCCAGGCCCGCCTCCTGCCAGTGCGCCCGCAACAGGCGGTGCGCCAGGCCGTGGAAGGTGCCGACCCACATGCCGGCCGGGCTGATGCCCATCAACTGCTCGATGCGGTGGCGCATCTCGGCAGCGGCCTTGTTGGTGAAGGTCACCGACAGGATGGAATGCGGGGACGCGTTTTCGACCTGGATCAACCAGGCGATACGGTGCACCAGCACTCGGGTTTTACCGGAGCCAGCACCGGCCAGGACCAACTGACGGCCAACGGGGGCCGCTACGGCCTGGCGTTGGGCATCGTTGAGGGAGTTCAGCAAAAGGGAGAGATCATCGCGCATCGGCGCATTCTAGGGTGCCCGGGGGAGTGGGGCAAATACCAATGCCGGGTGGTCGACGGAAAACCGCCAGGCTGATGACCGGTCGGTCAATGGCCACAGCCCGCGCGGTGTCTCGCTCAAGCCGTCTGGCCCGGAAGTTTGCGCTGCGCGACCGTGCAGTTTTTATGACGCAGAGCAGTTTGGCCCAGGCGCTTGCTTGTGTATGCTCCGTCGACGTTTCGGGCTCACCATTATAAGAACACTGCCTATGACCCTCAGCACCGACCTGCTCGGCCCCTCGGCGGCCCCCGCGCAGGTTCTTCGCAAACACTACGCCACGGAGATGGCGGTCGAGCGCACACGCCTGCTGTATCAAGGCTCGCTGCTGCCGACCCTGTTGATGCTGGTCAATGGCCTGGTCTGCGCCTGGCTGTTGTGGAACCCCAAGCAATACCTGCTGGACAGCATCTGGCTGGTCTGGCTGCTGGCCCTGGTGGCGATGCGCGTGATCCAAGTGGCGGCGTTCGATTCGGCCATGCCCAGTCGCCAGGCCCAACCGGTGTGGCGGCGTATGTTCATGCTCGGCTCGGCCGTCAGCGGCCT
This sequence comes from Pseudomonas sp. MYb541, assembly GCF_037479595.1. Classification (NCBI taxonomy): domain Bacteria; kingdom Pseudomonadati; phylum Pseudomonadota; class Gammaproteobacteria; order Pseudomonadales; family Pseudomonadaceae; genus Pseudomonas; species Pseudomonas sp. MYb541. Next base: position 2,764 of record NZ_JBBGYS010000034.1, read on the forward strand.
GACCTTGGCTACGGCCGCCATCGCGCTGGTGCCGGTGGACAGCTTCATGCAACAGGCCTGGGTGTTCGGCCTGATCGGCGCGGCGACGCTGTCGGCCAGCGTGGCCTATGCCGTGAGCTTGCCGGCGTTCTTGTCGTTTGCCTTGCCGTGCCTGGTGCCGGCTATCGTCTATTTGTTCTGGACGGGCGATCCGCAGCAGCGCGGTTGGGGCGTGCTTGGCCTGATCCTGCTGGCGTCCTTGAGCCTGGTGGCGTGGCAGGTCAATCGCCTGATCCAACGCGGGCTGCTGCGCCGTTTTCAGAATCAGGCGCTGATCGAACATCTGCAACAGGCACAACAGCGCAGCGAGCAGCTCAATCAGGAGTTGGTGCGCGAAGTTGAACAACGTCGTCAGGTCGAGCAAGAACTGCGCGAAGCCCAGATCAGCCTGCAAGACCGCGTGGCCCAACGCAGCCAGGAGCTGGACGCTGCCAGCCTGGCCCTGAATAAAAGCGAAGCGCGCCTGGCCATGGCGCTGCAAGCCAGTGAGTTGGGCCTGTGGGACTGGAACCTGCAAACTGACGAAGTCCATCACACGCAGCTCAAGGAACTGTTCGGCCTGGAGCCGGAATACGTCACGGCGATGCTCAGCCACCTCAAGCCGCGCCTGCATCCCGAAGACCTGCCGCTGCTCAAGCGTGCCTTGGTGGAACACCTTAAGGGTCGCAGCGAGGACTACCAGGTGGAATACCGCGTGCGCCACGGCGATGGGCACTGGGTGTGGATCGAAGACCGTGGCCGCGCCGTAGAGCGCACGCCCAGTGGGCGGGTGACGCGCATGCTCGGTACACGCCGCGATATCACTGCCGGCAAGGCCCTGGAAGAACAGCAGCGTTTGGCATCGACGGTATTCGAGGCCGCCAGCGAAGGGATTGTGATCCTTGGCCCCGACTACAAGCTGATCGCCGTGAACCAGGCGTTCAGCCGCGTCACAGGCTTTGAAACCGACGACATGATCGGCCGCAATGTGGTCGAACTGCCCAGCAGCCGCGATGCACGTCGCCACTTCCCGGTGATCCGCCAGGCGTTGCTCAGCCACGGCACTTGGCAGGGTGAGCTGGTGGAAACGCGCAAGAACGGCGAGCTGTACCCGCAGTGGCTGCAATTGAATGTGGTGCGCGATATCCGGGGAAACGTCAGCCATATCGTGGGCTTCTTCGCCGATCTCTCGGCGCGACGTGAGTCCGAAGAGCGCATGCGCTACCTTACCCATTACGACGAATTGACCGGCCTGGCGAACCGCTCGCTGTTCCGCGAACGGCTGCGCGAGGCCCACCAGCGGGTCCGCCAGGGCGGGCGTAGCCTGGCGCTGCTGCACATCAACCTCGACCGCTTCAAGCTGCTCAATGACAGCCTGGGTCATGAAGTCGCCGACCAGCTGCTGCAAAAAATGGCGCGTCGCCTGATCAATGCGTTACCCGAGGCTGACACTATCGCTCGTCTGTCCGGGGATGAGTTCGCCGTACTGTTCGACGCCTACGGCAACCTGTCGAGCCTGGCGCGGGTCGCCACGCGGCTGCTGGCCAAACTGCGGGTGCCGGTGACGGTGGAAGGGCATGAATTGGTAGTGAGTGCCTCGATGGGCGTCAGCCTGTTGCCGGACAATGCGCGGGAAATTTCCGCACTGGTCAGCCAATCCAACATGGCCATGCAACATGCCAAGCACCTGGGCGGCAATAACTTCCAGTTCTACACCGACAGCCTGCAAGCCAGCACGCTGGAGCGATTGCAGCTGGAAAATCATCTGCGCAAGGCTATCGAAGAGCGCCAGCTCACGGTGTTCTACCAACCCAAGCTGTGCCTGGCCACCGGCAAGTTGAATGCCGCTGAAGCGTTGATCCGCTGGGAGCATCCGCAGTGGGGCATGGTGCCGCCGGGGGATTTTATCGGCCTGGCCGAAGAGACCGGCCTGATCGTGCCGCTGGGCGAGTTCGTGCTGCGCGAGGCCTGCTGGCAGGCGTGTGAATGGCAGCGCCAGGGCCTGGCGCCGATCCGGGTGTCGGTGAACCTGTCGGTGCATCAATTGCGCCAGGGCAAGCTGGTCAGCCTGGTGCGCCAGGTGCTCGAAGAAACCGGCCTGGACCCGCAATACCTGGAGCTGGAGCTGACTGAAAGCCAATTGCTCGACAGCGTCGAACACATCATCGCGACCTTCCAGCAACTGCGGGACCTGGGCGTGAAGCTGGCGATCGACGATTTCGGCACCGGTTATTCGTCCCTCAGCTACCTCAAGCGCATTCCCGTGGATTACGTGAAGATCGACCAGACCTTCATCCGTGGGCTGGGCCAGGGGCGTGAAGACGCCGCTATCACCCGCGCCATTATCGCTATGGCCCACGGCCTTGCGCTCAAGGTGGTGGCTGAAGGCGTGGAAGATCAGCAGCAGTTGGATTTCCTGCGCGGTGAGCGTTGTGACGAAGTGCAGGGCTATTTGATCAGTCGGCCGATGCAGGCCGAAGGGCTGGCAGATTTGTTACGGAAAAATGCAGATTTTTCCCAGTGATGCCTGGGGCGCCCCTGTGGCTACAACTTGGCCGCCCCTAGATTCAAAGGGGAGCAGGGCGATTTAGTGATGCGTCGGACGGGCAAAACGACAATTCTTGTAGTATAACTACAAGCTTGCTACATCCCTGGCCCTGCCCATAACAAGAGTCCTGCCCTTTGAACCTGTTGCAACATATCGCCCAGTCGCGCCACCTGTTACGCAAATCGGAACTCAAGGTTGCCGATCACGTGCTGCTTGACCCTGCGGCTGTGATGCACAGTTCCATGGCCGACCTGGCGCACAGCGTGGGCATCAGCGAACCGACCATCGTGCGCTTCTGCCGCGCTATTGGTTGCTCCGGGTTCCAGGACTTGAAACTCAAGCTGGCGCAAAGCCTGGCCGCTGGCGCCAGCTTCGGCCAATTTGCGATCCATGAAGACGACTCCGTCGCCGACTACAGCCTGAAAATCTTCGACACCACCTTGCACACCCTGATGGAAGTGCGCGAGAAGCTCGACCCGGTGGAGTTGCAAAAGGCCGTGACCGCCATGTCCCAGGCCCAGCGTGTCGAGTTCTATGGCTTTGGTGCTTCGGGTGCGGTGGCTGCCGATGCCCAGCACAAATTTTTCCGTTTGCTGCTTACCGCCGCGGCCTACAGCGACCCGCACATGCAAGCCATGTCGGCGGTGACCTTGAAGCCTACGGACGTGGCCATCTGTATTTCCCAGTCGGGCCGTTCCAAAGACCTGCTGATCACCGCCAACCTGGTGCGTGAAAGCGGTGCGTCGCTGATCACCCTGTGCCCGAGCCAGACGCCGTTGGCGGAACTGTCCACGGTCAATTTGGCGATCGACGTGCATGAAGACACCGAGATCTACACGCCACTGACTTCGCGCATCGCCCACCTGGTGGTGATCGACGTGCTGGCGATGGGCGTGGCCATGGCGCGTGGGCCGAGCCTGGTCAACCACCTTAAGAGCGTGAAGCGCAGTCTGCGCAGCCTTCGCCTGTCACCCAAGTCCGTCAAAGCCCTGGATGACTAAAGCGGTACACAGAGCAAAATGTGGGAGGGGGCTTGCCCCCGATAGCAGTGGGTCAGCCAATGAATTTGCTGGCTGATACACCGCAATCGGGGGCAAGCCCCCTCCCACATTTGGATCTCCTGCGAACCCAGAATCTTCATCAGTCTGTCATCGCTGCGTCATCGCCCAGGGCCATTCTGAACTCCCCGTACTCGCATTGGGAGACTCCAAATGGCCCGGCCCTACGAAGACAGCAACAGCTCCGTTAAAACCCGTCGTCAGCAGGAAGACCAACGCCGCATGGCGTTCCGTCGCGCAATCGAAGACCGTTGCGAGGAGCGCCAGTTGCTCCAGAGCATCAGTGACTACCCGGAACTCCACTGGCAGGCACCCGCGGCTGCCCAGCGAAGCGTTCAGCCAGCGCGCTGATCTGCACCCTCTCGCTGCGGATAAAGCCCAGGAACGCATGGGCTACCGGTGACAGGCGCTTGGCCTTGGCCTGTACCATGCACCAACTGCGGTACAGTGGCAGCTCTTCCACCGGCAGCTCCTTGAGCCCGCCGGTGGCCAGTTCCATGTTGACCGCGTGACGCGTCATCAGCGCCACGCCCAACCCCGCGCATACACACTCACGCTGCGCCTCGGCCGAGGCCACTTCCACCGTCTGGGTGAAGTGCACGCGTTTCTCCTTGAAATACTCCTCGCACGCCAGCCGCGTACCGGAACCCGGTTCGCGCACCAGCAGTGTGTAGGGTTCCAGATCCTGCAGGCGTAGCGGCCCTTGCAGGCTCAGCGGGTGATCGGGTGGCGCCACGGCGACGATCGGGTTGTTGAGGAACGGCAGGAATTCCAGGCCCATGTCCTGAGGCACCATGGACATGATCACCAAGTCATCGCGATTGTCTGAAAGCCTGCGGATCACCTGGGCGCGATTCACCACCGTGAGGTGTAACTGCACTTCCGGGTGCTGGCGCTTGAAGGCGGCAAACAGGTGCGGCACGAAGTACTTGGCGCTGGACTCAATCGCCAGCTTCAACTGGCCTTGCAGCGAACCCTGCATGTCCGACAGCTGCATATCGAGGTTTTCCAGGCGCCCGAAAATGTCGCGACTCGCCCGCTGCAAGGCTTCAGCGGCCTCGGTCATGTAGAGCTTTTTGCCGACATAATCGAACAGCGGCTGCCCGATCAGCTCTTCCAACTGGCGAATTTGTAGGCTAACGGCGGGTTGTGTGAGGGACATTTCCTCGGCGGCGCGGCTATAGGAGCGCAAATCGCACACTTCATTGAAGATCTGCAACTGACGCAATGTCATACGCATCAATGACTTACGCATATTTAGCACGCTCCCGCTGAACCTGATGAGTTCAACTATAAGTCTTTACTTATGCACGACCCAATAATTATTGATTTTTGTTAATCCCTCGGCGGGCTTAGTGTGTGTCTCGCGACTGTCATGAAACATTTGGTCACGCGCCGACCCGGATCCAGCGGGTCAAAGAACGCAGCAATCGGCTCAAGGGAATTTCCAAGTGATAAAAAAGATCCTGATCGCCAACCGTGGTGAAATTGCCGTACGAATCGTGCGTGCCTGCGCCGAGATGGGCATTCGCTCGGTCGCGGTCTACTCCGACGCCGACCGCCACGCGTTGCATGTCAAGCGTGCCGACGAAGCCCACAGCATTGGTGCAGAGCCCCTGGCTGGCTACCTGAACCCGCGCAAGCTGGTGAACCTGGCGGTGGAAACCGGCTGCGATGCGCTGCACCCCGGCTACGGTTTCCTGTCGGAAAACGCCGAACTGGCGGACATCTGCGCCGAACGTGGCATCAAATTCATTGGTCCGTCGGCGGAAGTGATTCGCCGCATGGGCGACAAGACCGAAGCGCGACGCAGCATGATCAAGGCCGGTGTGCCGGTCACGCCGGGCACCGAAGGTAACGTTGCGGACATCCACGAAGCACTCACCGAAGGCGACCGCATCGGTTACCCGGTGATGCTCAAGGCCACCTCCGGTGGTGGTGGCCGTGGTATCCGTCGCTGCAACAGCCGCGAAGAACTTGAACAAGCCTTCCCCCGTGTCATCTCCGAAGCCACCAAGGCCTTCGGTTCGGCGGAAGTGTTCCTGGAAAAGTGCATCGTCAATCCCAAGCACATCGAGGCGCAGATCCTCGGTGACAGCTTCGGCAATGTGGTGCACCTGTTCGAGCGCGATTGCTCGATCCAGCGTCGTAACCAGAAGCTCATTGAAATCGCTCCAAGCCCGCAACTGACACCGGAACAGCGCGCCTACATCGGCGACCTGTCGGTACGTGCGGCCAAGGCGGTGGGCTACGAGAACGCCGGCACCGTGGAGTTCCTGCTCGCCGAGGGCGAGGTGTACTTCATGGAGATGAACACCCGCGTGCAGGTGGAACACACCATCACCGAAGAAATCACCGGGATCGACATCGTCCGCGAACAAATCCGCATCGCCTCGGGCCTGCCGCTGTCGGTGAAACAGGAAGACATCCAGCACCGTGGCTTCGCGTTGCAGTTCCGTATCAACGCCGAAGACCCGAAAAACAACTTCCTCCCGAGCTTCGGCAAGATCACCCGTTACTACGCGCCCGGCGGTCCTGGCGTGCGCACCGACACGGCGATCTACACCGGCTACACCATCCCACCGTTCTACGACTCCATGTGCCTGAAACTGGTGGTGTGGGCGTTGACCTGGGAAGAAGCCATGGACCGTGGCCTGCGTGCCCTGGACGACATGCGCCTGCAAGGCGTGAAGACTACCGCCGCCTATTACCAGGAAATCCTGCGCAACCCGGAATTCCGCAGCGGCCAGTTCAACACCAGCTTCGTTGAAGCCCACCCTGAACTGACCAACTACTCGATCAAGCGCAAACCCGAAGAGCTGGCCCTGGCCATCGCCGCCGCCATCGCCGCCCACGCAGGCCTGTGAGGAATACAACAATGTCCAAGAAAATCTTTGTCACCGACACCATCCTGCGCGACGCCCACCAATCGTTGCTCGCGACCCGCATGCGCACCGACGACATGCTGCCGATCTGCGACAAGCTCGACAAAGTCGGCTACTGGTCCCTGGAAGTCTGGGGCGGCGCGACCTTCGACGCCTGCGTGCGCTTCCTGAAAGAAGACCCGTGGGAGCGCCTGCGCAAACTGCGCGCCGCGTTGCCCAACACCCGCCTGCAAATGCTGCTGCGCGGCCAGAACCTGCTGGGCTACCGCCACTACAGTGACGACGTGGTCAAGGCATTCGTGGCCAAGGCTGCCGTTAATGGCATCGACGTGTTCCGCATCTTCGACGCGATGAACGACGTGCGTAACCTGCGCGTGGCCATCGAAGCGGTGAAAGCCGCTGGCAAACATGCCCAAGGCACCATCGCCTACACCACCAGCCCGGTGCACACCGTTGAAGCGTTCGTGGCCCAGGCCAAGCAACTGGAAGCCATGGGTTGCGATTCCATCGCGATCAAGGACATGGCCGGTCTGCTGACGCCGTATGCCACCGGCGAACTGGTCAAGGCGCTGAAGGCCGAGCAGACCCTGCCGATCTTCATCCACTCCCATGACACGGCTGGTTTGGCCGCGATGTGCCAGCTCAAGGCCATCGAAAACGGTGCCGACCACATCGACACCGCCATTTCCAGCTTCGCCTGGGGCACCAGCCACCCAGGGACCGAGTCGATGGTCGCCGCCCTTAAAGGCAGCGAATTCGACACCGGCCTGAGCCTGGAACTGCTGCAGGAAATCGGTCTGTACTTCTACGCCGTGCGTAAGAAATACCACCAGTTCGAAAGCGAATTCACCGCCGTCGACACCCGTGTGCAAGTCAACCAGGTGCCGGGCGGGATGATTTCCAACCTGGCCAACCAGTTGAAAGAGCAGGGCGCACTCAATCGCATGAGCGAAGTGCTGGCCGAAATCCCGCGCGTGCGTGAAGACCTCGGCTTCCCGCCTCTGGTGACGCCGACCTCTCAGATCGTCGGCACCCAGGCGTTCTTCAACGTGCTGGCCGGCGAGCGCTACAAGACCATCACCAACGAAGTGAAGCTCTACCTGCAAGGCGGCTACGGCAAGGCGCCGGGTACTGTGAACGAGAAGTTGCGTCGCCAGGCCATCGGCAGTGAAGAAGTGATCGACGTACGCCCGGCCGACCTGCTCAAGCCGGAAATGAACAAGCTGCGCGGCGAAATCGGCGCGTTGGCCAAGTCCGAAGAAGACGTGCTGACCTACGCCATGTTCCCGGACATCGGGCGCAAGTTCCTCGAAGAACGCGACGCCGGCACCCTGGCGCCGGAAGTGCTGTTGCCGATTCCTGAAGCCGGCGGCGTGGCCCGTGCCGGTGGCGAAGGCGTGCCGACCGAGTTCGTCATCGACGTGCACGGTGAAAGCTACCGCGTGGACATCACCGGTGTGGGCGTGAAGGCTGAAGGCAAGCGTCACTTCTACCTGTCCATCGACGGCATGCCGGAAGAAGTGGTGTTCGAACCGCTCAACGAGTTTGTCAGCGCCGGCGGCAGCAAGCGCAAGCACGCCACTGCGCCGGGTCATGTCAGCACCGCAATGCCGGGCAATATCGTCGACGTGCTGGTCAAGGAAGGCGACGTGGTCAAGGCCGGCCAGGCCGTGCTGATCACCGAAGCCATGAAGATGGAAACCGAAGTGCAGGCAGCGATTGCCGGCAAGGTGACCGCCGTTCATGTGGCCAAGGGCGACCGGGTCAACCCTGGCGAAATCCTGATTGAAATCGAAGGCTGATACAGCCTTCGACACGACCGTTTAATCCTCGGGGGGGCAGGTGCTCCCCTTTTTTTTGCCCGAAATTTGACGGGGTTAGAAGCTCATCCTCCATTGGCCCATCAAGCCTTGGTTACGGCTGTTTGTACCGGCTTGGGCGCTGTAGGTCAGGCCTAAGGTGTGTTGTGTCGACAACGCGAGGTCCAGGCCGGCTTGCAGGTCCAGGCTATTGCGGTCGATCGAGGTGCCCTTGACGGTGAAGCCGTCTATCAGTCCTGGCAGGGCACGGTAGGAATGGCGGACTTTGCTGTCGACTTCGCCGTAGAGGTGCTTCCAGCCTGTGCTGAGGTGAGGGGTGAGGCTGATCTGCCTATCGAACCGATACACCGTTGCCAGGCGCAGGCCAAAGGTGCTGCTCAGGTTTTGTTGGGTTTGCGCGCCCACGTTCAACGCGGTCATACCTCCCGTTTCCTTGAAACTGTCGCGGTGGTAGCGTTGGAAGCCGATGCCAGCGAAGGGCTCGACGCTGACATCGGCGCTGCCCAGTTGATAGCCTAGCTCGGAGAACAGGGTTTGGCTTTGAGCGTTGTAGCTGCCCTTTAGCTGCTCCTTGTAGTCGAGCAGGTTGACGTTACGTTTGTTCCGGCCGGCATGGTCGCTGTAGATCGCTCCCAGACGTAGGGCCAGTGGCCCGTCCTTACGCACGGCATAACCCCCCAGGTGCCAGCTGTCCAGGTCGGCGGAGAAACGTTGTGCATTGAGGTTGCTGCTGGATTTGGCGCCCATGACCCCAACCCGCCAAGCATGATCCAGTGCCCAGTCGGCACCCAACAACAGACCGTGGGTATCGTGTTTCAGGCCGGCGCTGCCGCCTTGTTTGTCGAGGCTGCCGCCGTTGCCCACGCCCTGCACCCAGAAGTGACCGTTGTCGTCAGCGGGCAGCGTGCGCAGCGTCGAGAGCAATTGGTTACTCAGTTGCTGCGTGGTGTTTTGCGTTGCGCCAGCGAGGTTGGCGTTCTGGCTACCGGCCAATTGTTCAAGGCTTGCGCCGATCCCGCCGGGTTGCTTATCCAGCGCATCGCCAAATTTTTCCAGGGCTTTGATTTCCTCGGAGGTCAGCTCCCCGGACTCCAGTAACCGAGTCAGCGCAGGCTCCAGCACCTTGGCCACTTGCAAGCCATTGTGGGAGCGGGCCTGTTGGATGAGATAGCCGTCGAGGGGCGCGGCTTCGATTTCGGGCTCGTCAAACCACTCATCTGGCAGCGCATCGTAGGGTTGAAACATGTAGGGCGTGTATTCGATATCGCCTCGCGCTTGCGCGGATTGAAGGCTGGCGGCACTGAGGGCGAGGGCGGTGACAAATGCAAGTCTGTGCTGTGTAAAGGGCATGAATTTCCAACCTCTGATGAATGAGGCCGGGAATTTAGAGAGATGGCGAGGCGATAACTGTCAGGCTACCGACCTCTGGTTTGCGAGAGTTGTCTCTAGTGCGGCGCGATTAAAAACGCATCTGTTATTGGCCGCCTTGAGCTTAGCGGTTGATGGATTTGCATTTTATTGCGTTTTTTAGGCAGCGTTCTTTGATTTTATGCACTATATTGCAGTTTAAGTGACGACCCTTGACTTCCAGGTGCATTAAATTGCCGATAGACGCCCCTCTCAGGCTTACCCTCCAGGTTTTTGAAACGGGCCGTTGGCAGGACGCAATGACCTTGGATTTTGCCGAGCCGCAAAAAGGCTTCGACAGCCCGTGTCGTTTTGGCTTGCGTGACCTCGATCAGCGCTTGAAAACCTGGGGGTTGAGATGAGCCTTTCGATTGATCAGCGGGCGCACGTCATTGAGAGTATTGAACAAGGCCTAACCAATGGTTCGCTTGAGATAGGCGACGCCGTACGCCGTCTGCGCACCGAAGTCACTGGCCTGCACCAAAGCCAATTTGCCAGGATGTGCAAAATCTCGGTGCGGACCTTGGTGCATATCGAGCATGGCGAGGGCAATCAGACCCTGAAGTCGCTGAATGCGGTGTTCAGGCCGTTCGGGTTGAGGATGGGCGTGGTGAAGGTTCGGCGCGATCTTTGACGCGACTGTTCCCACCCCTGTGGGAACAATCCTCTACATCATCAGGCCCGGCACTGCGCCAGGCTTTTCACCTGCCCGTCACCGCTCTGATTGGCCTGCGACAACCACTTCTCAAAACCCGCCTCAATCTTCGGCCACTCCGAATCGATGATCGAGTACCACGCGGTATCCCGGTTCTTGCCTTTCACCACTGTGTGCTGGCGGAACACGCCCTCAAAGCTGAACCCCAATCGCTCGGCTGCGTATTTGGAACGGCCATTGGCGTTGTTGCACTTCCACTCCAGGCGGCGGTTACCTTGGTCGAACGCGTATTTGGCCAGCAGGTATACCGCCTCGGTGCTTTTCGGCGAGCGCTGCATCGGCGCGCCAAAGGTGACGTGGCCGATTTCAATGCGACCTTGCTCGGGGACGATGGACATCAGGCTGAGTAGACCCTGAACCTGGCCGGTGACGCGGTCGATCACACTGAAGAAATACGGGTCTTTGTGGGCCGCGTGGTTGTTCAGCCAGTCATTGAAGGCGCTGCGCTCCGGGAATGGGCCGTATGGCAAGTAATCCCACAGTTTCGGGTCGGCATTGGGACCTTGCAGCGCTTGAAATAAATCATCGCCATGGCGCGTGGGGTCGAGTTTTTCCAGGCGGATAAAACGCCCTTCAAGCAGTTGCACGGTCGGTGCCGGGACGCCTTTCCAGTCGGCGAGGGAAGTGGACATGCTGCGCTCCTTAAAGGCCTTTGCGAAATTGGATGAAACCCGGGCGTTCGGCGATGCGTTCGTACAGCTGGATCGCGGTGGCGTTGGTTTCGTGGGTCAGCCAGTGCACCTTGGCACATCCATCGGCCTTGGCGGTGGCGTAGACGAATTCGATCAGCTTGCGGCCGACACCGGTGCCGCGTTGGGTCGGCACCACGAGCAGATCCTGCAGGTAGCAGGAGTTTTCGATGCTCCAGTTGGAACGATGGTAGATGAAGTTGACCATGCCCACCGCTTTGCCATCCTGCCAGGCCAGCGCCGAATGGGTCAGCTCGTTGGCGTCGATCAGGCGTTGCCAGGTGCTTTGGCTCACAGCGTCCGGCAGTTCGGTGTTGTAGAACGTCAAATATGCCTGCCACAACGGCAACCACGCGGCGTGGTCGGCGGCGGTGACGGGGCGGATGTCGATCGGGCTCATTCTGAAGCTCCTTGGGGAATGAAGCGGGCGAGGGTCTGGTCGCGCACGTCGGGGCTGGCGGCCAGGCCTTCGCGTACGCCAGCCATGTCGGCCGGGCTGCGGTTCTGGCTGAGTTTGCGTTTGCCGATCAGGCGCTCCACCGGCAGGGCGAAGCCGACGATGGCCTTGAGCATGCCGTCAATGTAGTCGGCCGGGGCGTCGCTGACTTTCCAGGGTTGGGCGCGCCCTGATTCATGGCGATCCGTCAGCGCCGTGACCACGCTGAGCAAGCGCTCGGCGTCGCTGAATACCTCAGGCGTGCCATAGGCGTGCACGGCGATGTAGTTCCAGGTGGGCACCACTTTGCCGTGCTCGGCCTTGGCCGGGTAAAACGCAGGGCTGATATAGGCCTCGGCACCGGCAAAAATGACCAGGGCTTCGCTACCGTTCTGCAAATCCTTCCATTGAGGATTGGCTTTGGCCAGGTGCCCGTACAGCGTGCCGTTCGCGCCCTCATCGAGGTTAAGCAACAGCGGTAAGTGGCTGGCCAGCAAGCCTTGCTCACCAACGGTCACAAGCTGTGCCAGGCGAGTGTGCTGGATCAGTTGCTGGATTTCGGGCAAATCATCGAGGGCAAAGGCGCGCGGTGTGTACATGCAAATATTCCTTGGCGAATGCTTGCATCCTAGGCAGGCTAATGGCTGGTTTAAAGATCCATCTGGCAGCCATTTCATAGGTCCAATATGTCGCCTGTCTCACCGCCCTTGTCGTTCAACCCCGCCGGTATTGAGCTGGACCGCCGCCAAGGGCTGACGCGCCAGCTGTATGAAGCCTTGCGCCAGCGCGTGCTGGACGGGCGGCTGGTCAGCGGCACGCGCTTGCCGGCTACCCGTGACTTGGCGGCAGCGTTGTCGATTTCCCGTAACAGCGTGGTGCGCGCCTATGACCAGTTGTATGCGGAGGGGTTTATTGAGAGTCGGGTCGGTGACGGCACTTACGTAGCCCAATTGCCCACGGCTAAAAAACTATCCACAAAAGTATCCACAGGGTTATCGACAGGCTTATCCCCAGCCTTATCCACAAAATGGGGCAATTTACCGGAGGATCTGGACAGTGAAGTTATCCACAGCCGGGGCTTGGCGCAGATAAAAACCAACCATCTGCCCCAGCCTCCAGCGGGACCGCCACGGGCATTTCGGGTAGGCGTACCGGCGTTCGATCTGTTCCCATTTGAGGTATGGGCCAAGCTGAACGGGGCGTTTTGGCGCAAGCCGGACCTGGAACAACTCTGTTACGGCGACCCTGCGGGCGACGGTCGCCTGCGCGGTTTGATCGCCGCCTACCTGCGTAGCTCACGGGGCATGCAGTGCACGGCTGAACAAATAGTGATCACCAGTGGCGCGCAGCAGGCGATCAGCCTTTGTGCACAGTTGCTGGTCGAGCCGGGCAACGGCGTGGCGCTGGAAAACCCAGGCTACCGCGCGGCAGGGCATGCGTTCGCCTTGGCCGGCGGGCGTTTGCACGGCATACCCGTGGACGGTGAGGGCATTGATTGCCAGGTGCTCAACACGCTGGATGACTGCCGGGTGGCCTATGTCACCCCGTCTCATCAGTATCCGCTGGGCGTGGTCATGAGCCTGGCGCGGCGCCTGGAATTGCTGGCCTGGGCCGAGCGCACGAGCGGTTGGATCATCGAGGATGACTACGATGGCGAGTACCGCTACAGCGGCGCGCCGCTTTCGCCCCTGGCGGCACTGGACCGTGGCGGGCGGGTGTTGTACGTCGGCACGTTCGGCAAGGTGGCCTTTCCCGCGTTGCGCCTGGGCTACCTGGTGTTACCGCCGGGCCTGGTGGATGCCTTCTCCCGGCGGCGCGCGGTGGACATGCGCCACTCCGAAGTCAGCACCCAGGCCGTCATGGCCGAATTCATGGCGGCCGGGCATTTCCAGCGGCACATTCGCCGGATGCGGCGTGCGGCGTTGAGTCGGCGCAACGCGCTGCTGGCCGGCTGGCCTCAAGGTTTGCCGGGTGTGGGCAGCCTGCCGCAGGTGATGGCCGGCCTGCACCTCACCGTGCGGGTCGACAGCCTGGCCCGCGAGCGTGAGCTGCTGGAGCTGGCTCACGCGGTGGGGGTCGAGGTCAATGGCTTGAGCAGTTACTGGCTGCCGGATTCCAACACCGCGCCGGACGCGCGTGCCGGCCTGGTGCTGGGATTTGCCGCCGTGCCTGAGGACGCCATCGATCAGGCGTTGGCACGCCTGCGCGAGGTGTGGCGCTAATCCTTGAAAAACAGTGACCGCGCCAGCTTGGGCCCGATTTCACTGCGGTACACGGCAATATTGCCGCGGTCATCGCGCGGGCCAGGCGATTGATACTTGCCGCCCAGGCGCCGCTGCGCCTTGGTCTTCAAGTGCGCGGCGGTGTAGGCCGCTTCGGGCCCGACCAGTTCGTTGTAGTGAAAGTGCGCGTACCACAGCGCGTTCGAGTTGGCGGCGTCGAGGATTTCGTACTCCTTCAAATACCCTTTGTTGCGCCCGGCGAGCTTAGTGCGTGAGCCCGGTATCGGGTTGATGGTGACCTCTTTTTCGTTGTACAGCAGTTCAACATGTGCGGCCGTCGGCGGGCGCTGCTTGAGCATGTCGAGCTTGACCCGGCGGCCCTCGGTGTAGAGACGCTTGATCGCCGTGTCCAGGTTGCGATTGATCTGGGCGGCTGACGTCGATGTACTTTCGGTCAAGTTGGCAGCGGTCAAGGCCTCTTCGATCTCGCGGCCGGCCTCTTCCAATTGTCCGGCCCGGCGGTGAAAGCGCTCTTCGATCTCCACTGGCAGCCGCCGTACGTCAGCGGACAGGCTTTTGGTGCGCTCAACGAAGTGGTCGGTATCATCGAACAACGTCTGGGCACTGGCGATAGTGGCGGTCAAGCTACGCGATGTCGGCCGCACAGGCGGCGAGGTGGGGGACTTGTGTTCAACCCACAGTCCGTCCTTTTCGTGAAAGACGGCAATCACTTTGCCGGTCAATGGCTGCTTGACCTCGACCAAAGGGGTTTTCTCGGCGCCTAGCGGCGGCCGCTCTTCCCCGACGACTATCCCCTTGAAACGGGTCTTGATCACCCTTTGGCGCGGTGTGGACGTAGATGGGCCGGCACTGACCGGCTCTAACGCTTTGCGTTCACGCAACAGCGTAACCAGGCGTTTGACTGCCCGTTGCGCAAATTCTTCGGTGAGGTTTTTCAAAGTTTCGAGAGACGGCCGGTGCACGTCCAGGGGGAAATCCGCCGGCAAGTCTGCCAGGCTTTGATCCACCCCCGTGAATTGGTCCACCAGGTTGTCGAGGACCTCAATCTGTTCATCCAGCGGCGTGAGGTTGTCCGGTTGCAAGGTTTCGCACAGGCTTTGTACCGCCAGGTCGGCTCTGTCAACCAATTGGCCGATGACCGAATAGGCGCCGTCCGGGCTCACCTTAGTGCCGTCGTTCAGGCACAGATAGCGCGACAGCGTAATCCGGAAAGCCTTGAGCTCATCCAGTCCTACTTTGGACAACAGTGGTTCGTAGTGCTGAACCAGTTCTGCGCCTTTGAAACCCAGTGAGTGGGCTTCCTTGAAGCGTGAGTGCATGTATTGGATACGGTCGATCACGTTCTGGGTGGAGGTGTCGACGGCACGGCAATCTTCAAGCGCCATGGGGGTGTCTGGCAGGTCTGTCTTGTCCAGGAATTCCGTGACGGTATGCAGCCCATCCCGAAAGCGAATGAGTTGCTCGGTAGCGGCGCTTTGCCCCAGGATGATCTGGTCCTCAAGGTAGCTGAGCATGGCCTCCTGATAACGAGGCACGGTATCGAGGATGTTCAGCGACTTGAGCTTTGCGATCGGCACGTCCAGTTCCTCAAGGCGCGCGCTAACTTCGGTCAGGTAGGTGGTGCGCGCTGCGGCCTGATTGCCGGGTGATGCCTGTTTGATGGCGGTCTGGAGCCCCACCATTTGCTGGCGCCGTCGCTCTGTCTGAGCGTCGAATGCCTCCAGTTGCTCTCGCAACTCCTGGATTTTTGGTGGCCGCAGGGCCTGGCCTTTGCGCCGTTGGCTGCGTAGCCCGCCACCCCGCAGGCGCAGACGGGTGTCGACAAACCATTGGCCCCGCAGGTTGTTGATCAAGGCGGGGCCCTCTCGGCTCGGGTTTTTGGGGTCGATGATCAGCACGGTCTCGTTTTCATCGAACGTCACTTCAAACCAGCGCTGTGCGACGGGGACGTACCACTTCTCGCCCTTCGGGTAGAGGTGCAGGTACGGCCCGGCAGTAGTGTTCTGCCGCCCCAAGCCTTCGGGCTTCGCCAGGCTGAAACTGTCCAGCGTATGGGACAGGCCCAGCGGGCTGCGGGTCAGGGCACCGTGGGTAAGCAGCGTGAGTTCATGGCCAGGGGGCAGGTGCCCGGTTTCGATCATGGGTTTTTGAAGGATTGACGGTTTGGCCGGCAACGCAGGGGCAGGCGTGATGCCTGGCTTTTCAGGCTCGCTGGCTGGCGCGTGTCGCTGGCTGATGTGCAGCGCCAGGGCCATGGCCAGGTTCAGAAAAATGTCTACCACGGCTGAAATGGTCGTGGTTCGGTCGCCGCTTTCTTTGGCGTCGATGATGACCTGCAGGTCGTCCATGATTTGCCAGATCCAGGCCGCCGCGCCTGCCGTGCGGCCCAGGAACGGCAGTGCAGCGTTAAGGACGATCCAGCCTGCGTGTTTGAAGCTTTCCCAGCGCGCCTCGGCATTGGACACCGACTGACGGTCTGCCAGTGTCAGCAGGGCGCGGGCGTTGGCATTATAAAGCGCCGCGAAGTAGTTTGAGCCCAGTGTCTGGGTGCCGAACTCGATCGGGCCAACCATCGCCAGCGAACTCATGGGTCTGCTGAGCAGCGCGGGCAATACCCAAGGCGAAGGCACTTTGCCAGGGAAGACAAATTGGGCGTAATTCAGGCGTACATTGTCAGGCAACCAAGCAAGTACTGCGTCGCGCAACGGCGTGTCCTGCTTGATTGCGTAAAGCACGTTGGTCAGTGACGGGAACTGCATCAGCGGTTCGTTGGAAAGCGGTCGATACAACAGGCACGGGCCGTTTTTGGGGTCCTGTGGCCCGATGATAAACATGTTTTCGACCCGGTCCGCACCGCCGCCCAGGCGCCATGTGGGGCGCAACGCCAACGGCCTGATTTCGACCGTATAGCCATCCACCTGCCGCTGGTGCGTTTCAACGGCCATCACAGCGCACACATAGCGATAACCCCGTTCGTCAACGTTGAACAGGCCACGAATCTTGTATTGCAACGCCAGCAAGGGCAGTTGCAGGCGCAGTTGCTCGGCGTACAGGCCTTGACGCTGCAAGACTTGCCCGGGGTTGGCCAGCAGCAGTGTGTTGACCAGTTCGGGGTAGTGTTTACCGATATCAGCTTGGGTGACCAGTCGATCGAGGTACGCTGCTGTCATCCAGTTTGGCGTTGGGCTGCCATCCCGGTAACGCACGGTTTTGTTGCCCAGTGGCAGCGCGACGAGGTTTTGCAGGGCCAGTTCGACAAGGCTTAATGTCACAGTCTGCGTTTCGCCGGGAATCGCCACTGTGCCCCAGACCACTTGGCTGGTGACGGTGATCTCGACATGATCAACGTTCAGGTGGGTGGCTTCGGGATGCTCCTTGATGAGCTGCGCACGAAGCGCTTGGCGGGCAAAGTCGGTGAGGGTTGGCAGATCGTCGACGAAGGTTTTGCCTTCGTTGCGCGTCGTCAGAGCGGCCAGGTCCATCAGGTAGCGCCCATAGTCCGACTGGTCGGTTTCCGAGGCCTGCAGTAGCCAGGACGGCAATGCACGTTGTACGCTGCGGATACGCGTTTGGTTGATCACGGAAAGGTCAGCCGCTTGCGCGCCGACAGGTTCGGCAGCCAACTGCGTGGGCCTGTGGGTTGGCGCCGCACCGATCTGACCGATGGCCTCAATTTGCAAGCCAATCACGCTACAGGCCTGTTGCTCGAAAAAATCACCGTCCGGTTCCAGCAACCGCCAGTTCAGGGTCTTGCCGTTTAAGTTGCCTGCGTAAGGCAACAGTGATTGGCCGAAGGCTTCCAGGTCGGCGAACTTTGCATACCCGCCACCGATCGAGTGGCTGAGGATGATGGTGCGCGCGCCGTGGGTGGCGATCAGCACGGAAAGCGCGCTGACGTTCAAGTGCCGCACGGTTGTACCGTCCTGTATATCGAGGTCGACCAGGTAGGCCCGTGTGCCGTATTTGTCGTGAGGCAGGCGCTCTGCGTAAACGGGATAGTGATACATCGCAAGCGCCACGGCGCAGTCGTCAGCGTCCCAGCCTTCGACCGCTTGTACATTCCAGACATTGCGCAGTGACTTGGCAAGCATTCGCCAGCGTGGGCCACTGGCGTCGACGGTGTGGTTCCAGAACGCCAATTGCTGTTCCTGGTGAGACACAAATAACAGCGGTGCCAGTTCGTTGATCAAGCGGGCTATCGCGTCGATCCTGACGGGAAGGTGTACGTCAGGCTCGTTGCCCAAGGGGTAGACCAGAAAGTGCATGCGATCGAGACAGACCACCGGCTTGTGCGAAACTGCACTGCGCGCCAATAGGCCGGTGAGGGTTTCGGAATGCGGCTCGCCGCGGATGATTTCACCGTCGCGAAGGTACCATCGCGGGTCGTTCACGGTGGCCAGGTCCGGGTTGATGTCCAACCGCGGGTAAAGTTCGCGCAACGCCTCGCGCAAGGTTACCGAGGCGACCTCACGCAGGGACGGGCCGGTAGTCACTTGAGTGAGTAATTCGCTGTTTACTGAGGAGATAAGGTCGTTCATTGAGGCATTCCTTAGCCTTGGAAAAGTGCGATGTCGCAGGTTTGCGTCATGTGGCGAAGAACCATGGCCGCTCCTGACGTGAGGCGCGGTTAGGGCTGGCACACGTTAGGAGCGGCGTCAGGTTGCGGGGTGTTAATTAGTTAGCAGGCTGCGGTTCCAGTGCCAGGAACATCGCTACGGTTTCAGGGGCGGTGAGCTTGCGTTGCTCATAGTCGATGGGTGTCAGGGCGCTTAATTGCTCGCGCAGGGCGGGCATCAGGGTCGCAAGGTAGGGTTCGGCGATTTTCAGGTGGGCCGCACTGAATTGCTCGGCCGGCATGTTCAGGCCGACATAGTGAAAATGCGCGACCCACAGGGGTGCGTCGTTTCGGCTGCGATCCAGGATTTGGTATTCCTGGAAGTAGTCCTGAGCTTTTTGGGTCAGGATCTTGCCGCGTGGGTCACGTTGCAGCTTGATCTGCTGGTGGTCCAGCAGCCACTGAAAGTACGTTTGCCGCGGCTTTTTGCGTTTGAGCATGTCGGCGTGGACGCCAATGCTCGCCCGACGGGTTCTTTCGGCGATTTCGCGCAGTTGCCTGGGCAAGGTGCTGACCGGAAATTCTGAAGAGCCTTCCTCGGTTTGTTTCGCCAGTATGCGTTCGACATCGCGCGCCGCTTGCTCGTATTTGCTTGCCTGCCGGTCAAACAGATGATCGACATCCTCGGCAATTCGGTAGTAGCGCTGTGCATCTAGCGTAGTGCGTTGGATAAACCCGTCGACGCTCTCCGGCAGGCTCAGTTCCAGAGCTTGTTTAACGATAGTGGTGTCGCTGCCGGTGATGGATGTGGGCGTGACGGCCTTGGGCGTGATGATGATCAATTCGGCGGACTCTTCGTCCAGGGACGATGCAGGCTCTGCTGGTGTTGGCGGGCTTGCTGTGGCCTTGCTGGATTTTTTGGCCGCACGTGAAGTGCCAGCCTGGGCCGGAGCGTTTTTTTGCTGTTTGCGTTGTTCGCGCAATAGCGTCACACGTTGTGAAATGGTGTGTGTCTGAAACCCTTGGACCAGCGTGAGCACGCGTTCAAGGGGCCCGCTCTCCAGTTGCTCGGGATACTGTTCAGGCAGTTGCGCCAGGCGTTGGGCAGCGTCGGCAAAACGGTCCACCAGGCCGTCCAGGGTGGTGACATCCTGGCTCGCCGTGGCCGGCGTTTTCTGGCTTTTTTCCCAGCGCAGCAGTTCACTGGCGGCGGTGCAGGTGACCTCGAAAAGCTGCGCCACCGCCGTGCGTGCCTGTGCGTTGGCAGCGTTCCAGGGGAGACTGATACACAGTTCACCGGACAGTCCGATTTCATTGATTTGTAAATACTGCACGTCACGTTGCTTGAGCACGCGCGACGCATTGGTGTTGACCATCCTGATTTTTTCTATTTGTGTCCTGGATAAACTCGGGTTGGTGATCATGGTGGTCAGGCCGGGGCTGGCTTTTTCAAATGTCTGGATGTGATCGATCATTTCGCGTCCCAGCGCAATCACCTGGCGAGTGTGTTCCAGATGTCCGGCATTGGCGGGCACGGTAGTGAAGTCGATGCCGTCCATGGCGGCGCGGGCCTTGACGTTGTAGGTCAAGCGGACATCTTTGAGCCATTGGGTAACGTAGAACAGATGTTCGGCGGTGACTCTCAGGCGCGTTTCGTGGGCCGCCCGCGACCGCCCACCCAGCGTTAACCACTCGTTGAACTGATCGATGGCGCCCTGGCATTGATCCATGGTGATCTTCAATTGCCGCAAGTAAAGGTCCAGGGTTTCCTGCCGGGGGAGCTGCTCATAGGCGTGTTGCCCCATGTCCGCGCGGGCTTTGCGCGCCAGTTGGTTCTTGGGTTGGACAAATTCAGTCAGTTGCTGGTCCAGCGCCGCGAGTTTTGCTTTTCGAGCGAGTTCGGCTTGGGTTTTTCCACCACCACGCAGGCGCAGTTTCAGGTCCCAATACCATTGTTGGGTAACGGTGTCGTATTTCACCTCGAAACCGGTCCGTCCAGGTTGTTTCGGGTCCTGGATCACATGGGGACCGTTTGGCGTGACCTTGATCTGGAACCAGTGCGCGCCCACCGATGCGTAGTGTTTGCCCTCCCATTCATAGAGGTGGCTGGCTGCGTTCAAATGCGCTTCGATTTCGGTGTGCCTTGGCACGGTGAAGGTGCTGATGTACTGCTCGAACCCAATACCACTGCGCGGCGCGGCGATGACCTCGGGCGCCAAGGCCCCCAGGTGTGGGAGCGGTAGCGTACCCGTGAGCGCAAGCGGTTCGTGGGTGATGCTGACACGCTGCTTGGCCGGAGGCGGGCCGGATGGGGTCGTGGCGAGCCCTTCATGCTTGCCGGCCATGCGTCGTTGCGCCACGCGTTGAGCCATGAGGATGCTGAATGCCAGAAGTACATCGGCAATCGACTTCCAGTTAATCAAGCCCACGCCTTTTTCGTAGTCGCCCAGCGCCCGCTGGATTTTATCGATGCTTTGCCAGACCCACACGGCAGTGCCTGCCGAACCGGTGAAAAAGTTGCTCGCCACGCTGAACACGGCCCAGCCACTTTCCCCCAGTAACGCCTAGCGTCGTTCGCGGTTGGACACCGATTGACGGTCAGCCAGCGCTATAAGCGCATCGGCGTTTTCCCGGTACAGGTGTTCGAGCACGTCGCCGCTTACAGGTGTGGTATCCAGGCTCACATCGCCGATCATGTCCAGATGAATCAACGGCTCGAAAGCCAGTTGGGTCAGGGTCCACAGTGAGGGCAGGTGTTGGCCGAACACATAGCTGGCGTACTCGAAACTCAAGGCCGGGGTGGCCAGCCAGGCCAATACGTTTTCCCGCAGTTCGCCATCCTGGTGCAGCGCGTACAGCAGGTTTTGCGCCGAGGGAAATTGCAGGAACGGTGGGTCGAACATGGGGCGATAGAGTACACACAGCCCATTGGGCGAACCCTGCGCGGTGATGATGAACATATTGGCGACTCGATCGCTGGAACCGCTCAAGCGCCGCTGCGGGATAAACGCCAGTGGGCGTATAACCGCGCCGGTTGCCGGTTTTTCCAGACTCTGACAGACCAGGCGGTAGCCACGTTCGTCCATTGCACCCTGATGCCTGAGTTTGCACTCCAATGCCCGCATGGGCAGCAACACGGGCAACAGGCGCATGTAGCTGGCCTTGTGGCGAGTTGCCTGAGCGGCATCGTCAAGTAAGGTCTGCTTGATCAGTGCAGGGTAGGTGTCGCCAATATTGAGCTGCTCTGCCTTTTGGTTGAGGTAGTCAAGTGTCAGCCAGTCGGGAACGCTGGTTTGATCGGTAAAGGCGAGGGAGCCCATGAAGGGCGGCGTGTTTTGCAGGGCGAACTCACCCAGCGTTTCTTTTTTGCGGCTGGCGGGATCAGGCAGTAGCAGCCCGCCGACGTCCATGCTGTCGGTGGTGGTGATCGTCAGGTTGTCGAGTATCAGTGCCTCTGCCCCAGGCTTTTTATCGGCTGTAATCGCGTCGCGCATTTTGGTTTGGGCGAAGCTACCGATGGGGAGGATGTCGCCGTTGGCGGCCGACATATCGTATTGCGTGTGAAGTTTGCCCAGGGTTCTCAAATAACGGCTGTATTCCAATTGATCGTCCATGGATGCAGTTTTCATCCAGTCCGGCATCGAGGCTTGGAGTTGAGTAAGGCCAGCTTTGTCCTCGGAGGAAAGCTGGTCCACACGTTGAGTATCGTTATCAAAAGAGGGCATGCCGCCCCCTGAAAGCGTACCGGCGGCCTGGATGTACGCAGCGATAAGGGCCCAGACGACGTAGTCGAAAACACTGCCGTCGGGCTCATAAAGGCGCCAGGTGAGGTGTGACGCGTCCAGATCCCTATCGAGGCGCGCAGCGATGGACTCGCCCAGCTTGCTCATGGATTCAAACGCTTCGTAGCCGTGGCTGATGCTGTACATCAGGTGCATGGCCTGGCGTCTATAAGTGCCACTGATAATCACACCACCGTCGAGCATCAGATGTTGGTGCTGTTCGCCTCCGACCTGATCAATGTCGGGCAGGCCAACCTTGATTGTGGCTAACGGCGTGAGCAATCGGCGCTCTGCCAGGGTGGGGTTGTCCGCGATCAAGCGGGCCAGGGTGCAGTGGTCTGTGTTCCAGCCAGGTACTCGGCTGACATTGAGTGCCTCCTTGAGCGTCTCGGACAGCTTCTTCCAGCGCGGCAGTCGTTCGACGGTGCCGTTCCAGAAATCCAGCTGGCGCTCCTGGCAGGTGACAAACAGCATTTGGTTGCAGGCGTTCAGCAGCCCGCTCAGTTGCGTCATGTCCACATCCAGTTGCACGGGAGCAGCGGCTGTTGGCGTCAGCGTCAGGAAGTGCAGGCCGTTGAAGTAATCGGCGCTGCCACCTTCCAGGGCTTGGGTAATCAGAGTGTGGGTCAGGCTTTCAAAGACAAACGTCTGGTCTGACATGGGCGTGGCGATGGTCGCGCTGTCGGGGTCGATATCCAGCGCAGGCTCAAGGGTTTTCAGTGCGTCGCGCAGCAGTTGGGTGGCCACTTCGTAGAGCGAGGGGCCGAGGTTGGTTTGGTGAGTCAGGTCACTTAGGGTCAGCAGGGCGTTCATGCAGGCAGTCCTGGTCAGGCGGGAAATTCCCGAATGAGCAGAACGTAGCGAGAGACAGTCAGCCCCGGGTAGTAACTAACTGTCCCTTGGCGCAGGGGCTCAGGTGCCCGATTTGATCTTGGTCCAGGCCCGCGTGCGAGCGCGCTCGGCGTCACGGGTCAGCGGCTTGAGCGTGTAGAGCGTGGCCATCGCCGCCTCGGTCGGGTACAGATTGGGGTTGTTGCGAATCGACGGGTCAACCTGTTCGGTGGCGTCCTTGTTGGGGTTGGGGTAGCCGACAAAATCGCTGATCGGTGCGATCACCTGCGGTTGCAGCAGGTAGTTGATGAAGGTGTAGGCGTCCTGCGGGTTTTTCGCACCTTTGGGAATGGCGAGCATGTCGAACCAGATTGGCGCGCCTTCTTTGGGCAGGCGCATGTCTACGGTCACGCCGTTCTTGGCCTCCTTGGCCCGGTTGGCGGCTTGGGAGAAGCTGCCGGAATAGCCGACGGCCACGCAGATGTCACCGTTGGCGATGTCGGCCATGTACTTGGACGAGTGGAAATAGGTGATGTACGGGCGGATTTTCATTAGCAGCGCTTCGGCTTTCTCATAGTCCTTGGGGTTGCTGCTGTTGGGGTCCAGGCCCAAGTGTTGCAGGGCCAGGGGCAGGATTTCCGAAGGCGAGTCCAGCAGGGCGACACCACATTGCTTGAGCTTGCTGATGTTCTCTTCCTTGAAAATCAGGTCCCAGCTGTCGACCGGTGCGTCGCTGCCCAACGCTGCCTTGACCTTGTCGGGGTTGAAGCCGATCAGGATGGTGCCGTACATGTAGGGCACGGCGAATTTGTTGCCCGGGTCATTGGCTTCGATCAGCTTCATCAGCTTGGGGTCGAGGTGGTTCCAGTTGGGCAGATGGCTGCGGTCCAGCGGTTGGAAAACTCCGGCCTCGATTTGCTTGGCCAGGAACACATTGGATGGCACTACCACGTCATAGCCGGAGTTTCCGGTGAGCAGTTTGGCTTCCAGGGCTTCGTTGGTATCGAAGATGTCGTACACCAATTTGACCGTGGGGGTTTGTGTCTTGAAGTCTTCGAGCGCCTTGGGCGTGATGTAGTCGAACCAGTTGTAGACCCGCAGGGTTTTCTCTTCGGCGTGGGCGGCGCCGCCGAGAACGGCAGCGCAGAGGGCAACGTACTTGAGCATCTTCATGGTGCTGATCCTTGTTCGAAACCTTCGAGGACGTTAACGGCGTTGATGCCGATTTCTTCGACGGCGTAGCCGCCTTCCATCACGAACAGCGTGGGTTTGCCCAGGCGGGCGATACGTGTGCCCATCGCCAGGTAGTCCGGGCTGTCGAGTTTGAACTGCGAGATAGGGTCGTCCTTGAAGGTGTCCACGCCCAGGGACACGACGATGATGTCGGCGCCATAGCGTTCAATCTCGGCGCAGGCCTCTTCAAGCGCTGTGCTCCACTGGTCCCAGCCGGAACCTGCAGGCAGCGGGTAATTGAAGTTGAAGCCTTCACCTGCACCTTCGCCCAACTCATCGGCATAACCGAGAAAGAACGGGAACTCTGCTTCCGGGTGGCCGTGGATCGAGGTGAACAGCACGTCGCTGCGCGCATAGAAGATCGACTGCGTGCCGTTGCCATGGTGGTAGTCGACGTCGAGGATCGCGACCTTCTGGTGGCCGTGATCGAGAAAGGCCTGGGCGGCGATGGCGGCGTTGTTGAGGTAGCAATAACCGCCCATCAAATCGCTGGCAGCGTGATGGCCTGGCGGGCGACACAGCGCGAAAGCACTGTGCGCGCCTTGCTGGATCGCCTGTTGCGCCGTGAGCGCCACTTGCGCCGCGCTATACGCTGCTTGCCAGGTGCCGGCGGTGATCGGCGCGCCGCCGTCGAAGCTGTAGTAACCGAGTTGGCCGTGCAGGCTGGTGGGCAACACACGGCGCAAGGTGCGGGCGGGCCAGGTGTAGGGCAACAGGTCGCCGTCCTGGCCGTAGGCGGTCCAGCGTTGCCAGGCGCCTTGGAAGAAGTCGAGGTAGTCGCGGCTGTGGATGCGTTGCAGCGGTGCCAAGCCAAAGTCCTGCGGGGCGTGGACCGGGCCCAGTTCGCGGTCTTTTACCCGTTGCAGCACGTGATCGGCCCGCGAGGGCATTTCGAAGCAGGGCATCAGTTGCCCGTCCATCAGTTCACAACGGCCGTGGTGCAGGTGGTGATCGTCTGAGTAGATCGTCAGCATTTGTTGTTCTCCGCAAGCTGTGTCAGTCAATGCAGTCTTGCGGTGGGGCGGTTTTAAGAAAACGGCAAGAGCGGCCAAAAGGGGATAAATACGGCCAAATTGTGTGTCCGCAATTCGCCCCGTTAGCGCGCATCGGCGCGCCATTGCGATGCGTCAGGGGCGAAATTGACTGGGGGCCACACCACTCCAGCGTACAAATGCGTGGCGAAAGCTGGCTGTTTCACTGAAACCGAGTTGTTCGGCGATTCGGTAGATTGGCAGTTCGTTCTGCCCCAGCAACTGTTTGGCGCGGTCGAAGCGCAGCTCGTCGAGCAGTTCTTGGTAGCTGCTGCCCAAGTCATGCAGACGCCGACGCAAGGTTCGCGCGGAACAGTTCATCTGCTCAGCCAAACCTTCAATGCCGGGCGCGGCGTGGAGCTGGGCGGCGAGCAGGCGGCGGATTCGACCCAGCCAGGCCTGACGCCCGGTGAACTCCAGGTTCTGCTTGCGACAGCGATCGGTCACGGCTTGATGGGTGACGGCGTCGGCCAGTGGCAGCGGCTGGTCGAGCCAGCGCTTATCAAACGCGAAGGCGTTGGCGCTGGCTTCAAAATGCAGCGAGCACGCGAAGCACTCGTGGTAGCGCGCGTGATAGTCCGGCGCGCTGTATTCGAAACACGCGCCGAGTAACGGCAGCGGCTGGCCCAGCAGGTCGTCGCAGATGAGTTTCAGCGAAACCAGGCAGAATTCGACGTTGAACATTTCCAGCGCGGGCGTTTCCCGGTAATCGGCGGCAGTCAGCCAGATACGCTCACCGTCGTTTTCCAGGCTCAGCTCGAAAAGTGTTCCCAACAGCGCCGGGTAGCGCAGAGCCAGGCGCAAAGCGTCACCGAAGGTGGCACAGGTGAGCAGGGCATAACCGAGCATGCCGTAGGACGACACATGCATCTTGCGGCCCAATTCGAGGCCAATATCCCGCCGCAGCGCGACTGCGTTGGTACATACACGCATCTCCTGGTTGGTGGTGATGCAGGCGTCGGCGCGGCTCAAGTCCGCGGCGCAAATGCCGCTGCCCGCGAGCAACGTTTCAGCGGGCAAGCCTTCGGCCTTGAACGCATCAATGACCAGCGAGACGGCGTTGAGGGTAGTGAGGTGGGAGTGCAACATAGAGTCTTCCAGCCACGGGATGGCTGGAAGAGGAGCAAGTTACATGCCGCTCAGCGCAACTCGCCGCACAGGTCCAGCTCCACCAGGCGGCGGACTTCCTGGGTAGCGAGCCCGGCACCGATCAGCGCATTGAGCTTGCCGAACGCTGCTTCCCGGGTCATGCCGCCGCCGGACAATACGCCCACGCCGCGCAGGCGACTGCCGGCTTCGTAGACGTCCAGCTCTACGCCGCCTTCATGGCATTGGGTGATGGCTACGAC
This sequence comes from Pseudomonas sp. MYb541, assembly GCF_037479595.1. Classification (NCBI taxonomy): domain Bacteria; kingdom Pseudomonadati; phylum Pseudomonadota; class Gammaproteobacteria; order Pseudomonadales; family Pseudomonadaceae; genus Pseudomonas; species Pseudomonas sp. MYb541. The sequence continues at coordinate 29,364 of NZ_JBBGYS010000034.1, forward strand.
CGCAATCCCTTCAGTCTGCGCGCGTTGCAGGCTGGCGAGGAACGCGGGGTTGTCGCTTGGCCCGGTGCCGCTGCCGAAGCATTCAAGGATCAGTGCCTGGATGCCGCTGTCGATCAGCGCATCCAGTTGCGCGGCAGCAATGCCAGGCACCAGCGGCAGCACGCCGACATTAGCCAACGCTTTCGGCTGGCGAAAATGCAGCGCCGCCGGGATTACATCGGCCTGGGCCACGCCGCCGTTGCGTTGCAATGCGGCAAACGGATGACGGCCAAAACTGCGGATCTTCGCGCAGCGGGTCGGCGCCATCAGCGCGCCATGGAAATACAGGTGAACGCCGGGCGCCAGGCCTGCCCCCAGGGCAATCAACGCGCCGCTGACGTTTTCCCAGGCATCGCTGTCGGGCACGCCGGCGGGCAACATCGAGCCGGTAAACACCACTGGCGCAGGCAGGCCGAGCAATTGGAAGCTCATGGCCGCCGCGCTGTAGGCCAGGGTGTCGGTGCCATGCAGGATCAGTACGCCATCGCAGCCTTCATCCACCGCCTCGACCACGGCCGTGCGCAAACGCTGCCAGTAGTCCGGGGTCATGTTGGCGCTATCGATCAGTGGCGACATTTCCCGAAAACGCCAGTTGGGCAGTTGCTCGTTGGCAAGCTGTTCGCGCATGCGGGCTTCGAAGCCGGATGCGGGGGCCAGGCCATTGGCGCTGGCCTGCATGCCGATGGTGCCGCCGGTGTAGAGCACCATGACGTTGTTGGATGCTGACATTGAGATTCTCCTGAACGAAAAACGCCGCCGGGCCCAGAGCATGCCCAAGGCGAGGCGGCGTGTCATCTATCTACGCTTAGCGTTGCGTTTGAGCGTTCAGCTCTGCCGATGGCGCTGCTTCCGGTTTTACCGGATTGGCCGGCCAGGCCTTGCGGTCCAGGTCCAGGTCAGGGAATTGACTGGAATCGAACACCGGGGTCTTGATGCCCGCTGCGCGCTGGTTGTCGTAGTCGTTCAGGATGCGCATGGCGATCTTGAACAGGAACGCCAGGGCGAACAGGTTGACGAACGCGAGCATGGTCATGGTGATGTCAGCGAAGGCGAACACGGTGCTCAGGTTCTCGATGGAACCCCAGAAAATCAACACAAGCACCAGTGCGCGGTAGCCCATCAGCACCTTGCGGTTGTTACCGACCAGGAAGCGCAGGTTGCTCTCGCCGAGGTAGTAGTTGTACATGATCGAAGTGAACACGAACAACGCCAGGGCCACGGAGATGAACATGCGGCCCCAGTCGCCGACCACAGCGGCCAGGGAGTTCTGGGTCAGGGCAATGCCGTCGCCTTCAAAGCCTGGGGTGTAGAAGCCGGAAAGCAGGATCAGCAGCGCAGTACAGGTGCAGATCACGAAGGTGTCGAGGAACACGCTGAACGCCTGGACCACGCCCTGGGCAATCGGGTGTTCTACAGAAGCCACCGCCGCCACGTTAGGCGCACTGCCCAGACCGGCTTCGTTGGCGAAGACGCCGCGCTTTACACCCATGATAATTGCACTGCCGACCAAGCCACCGAAGGCTTGGTCGAGACCGAAAGCACTCTTGACGATGGTCGCGAGCATGGCCGGAACGTGGTCGAATTGCAGCACGATCACATACAGGGTCACGGCGATGTACACCAAGGTCTTGACCGGCACCAGCAGGTCGGCAATCGAGGCAATACGCTTGATCCCGCCGATGAACACCAGGCCCAGCAATACAGCCAGCGCAAGGCCGGTGTAGGTGGTGTCGAGGCCGAAGGCGTTGTTCAGCGAGTGAGTCACGGCGTGGGCTTGCAGGCCATTGAACGCAAAACCAAAGGTCACCAGCAGCAGGAAGGCCATGACCATACCCAGCCAGCGCTTCTGCAGGCCGTGCTGGATATAGTAGGCCGGGCCGCCACGGAAGGTGCCTTCGGCGTCAGTGCGTTTGTACAACTGGCCGAGGGAGCACTCGATGAAGCTCGAAGACATGCCCACCAACGCGGTGACCCACATCCAGAACACGGCACCGGGGCCACCCAGGGTCACGGCAATGCCGACGCCGGCAATGTTGCCTGCACCCACACGGCCGGCCAGGCTGAGCATCAGCGCCTGAAAGGAGCTGAGCTGACCGGAGCTGCTCTTCAGGCTGTCTTTGAACACCGAGAACATGTGGAAGAAGTGACGCAGTTGAACGAAACGCGAGCGAATCGTGAAATAACCGCCGAGCCCGACAATGAGCACGATCAGTACTTTCCCTGAGAGGAAGTCGTTGATGACTTCGAGCATGGAGTGTTCCTCGCTGATTTTTCTAATGGCAAACGCAGGACGGTCCGACCACGCCGCATGGCACCAGGCAGTGCGCGGCAGTTCGACCCCAATCCTTTTGCGGGTTGTTATTCATGCGGTTTCGCGCTGTATCCGGGCCTCGTTACCGACGGCCGCAGACGCGAAGAGGGGCGGCACTATACCTAGGCGAACGTGATCCGTCTGCCCGAGGCGATTAAAGGTTTCAGCACTGAGGCGGGCATGCAGGGCGATATTGGATTTTTTATGGGCGTCATTTCACAACCTTGAGGCAAAAAAAAGGGCCTGAAGAACGAGCCTTCAGGCCCTCAAAAGGTGAGAGGTGTCTAGTCCCTCAACCTGGTGAGCGGTGCAACAAACGCTTAGGCCTTCAGCGGGACCAAACGTGGAGCGATCATGTTTTCGGGGCGCAGGATGTCGTCGAGCATGGCGTCGTCGAGCAAGCCTTCTTCACGCACCAGTTCCAGCACACCGCGGCCGCTTTCGAGGGCGATACGCGCGATGCGGGTGGCGTTTTCATAGCCGATGTACGGGTTCAGCGCGGTGACCAGGCCGATGGAGTGCTCGACCAGTTCGCGGCAGCGTGCTTCGTTGGCGGTGATGCCGACGATGCAGTGCTCGCGCAGCATGTCCATGGCGCGTTGCAGCAGGCGGATCGAGTCGAAGATCTTGAAAGCGATCAGCGGCTCCATCACGTTCAATTGCAATTGGCCGCCTTCGGCTGCCATGGTCAGGGCCAGGTCGTTACCGATGACCTGGAATGCAACCTGGTTCACGGCTTCCGGGATCACCGGGTTGACCTTGCCGGGCATGATCGAGCTGCCTGGCTGGCGGGCCGGCAGGTTGATCTCGTTGATGCCGGTACGTGGGCCGCTGGACAGCAGGCGCAAGTCGTTGCAGATCTTCGACAGCTTCACCGCCGTACGCTTGAGCATGCCGGAGAACAGCACGAAGGCGCCCATGTCGGAGGTGGCTTCGATCAGGTCGGCTGCCGGCACCAGCGGCTGGCCGCTGATGGTGGCCAGGCGTTGTACGGCCAGGGCCTGGTAGCGTGGGTCGGCGTTGATGCCGGTGCCGATGGCGGTGCCGCCCAGGTTCACTTCGGTCAGCAGCTCTGGCGCCAAGGTTTTCAGACGGGCCAGGTCTTCGCTCAGGGTGGTGGCGAAGGCACGGAATTCCTGGCCGAGGGTCATCGGCACGGCGTCTTGCAGTTGGGTGCGGCCCATTTTCAGCACATGGCCGAACTCGACGCCTTTGGCGGCGAAGGCTTGGATCAGGCTGTCGAGGCTGGCCAGCAGCGCGTCATGGCCCAGCAGCAGACCCAGGCGGATCGCGGTTGGGTAGGCGTCGTTGGTCGACTGCGCCATGTTCACGTCGTTGTTCGGGTGCAGGTACTGGTATTCGCCCTTGTTGTGGCCCATGGCCTCCAACGCGATGTTGGCGATGACTTCGTTGGCATTCATGTTGGTTGAAGTGCCAGCGCCGCCTTGAATCATGTCCACCACGAACTCTTCGTGGAAATCGCCGCGGATCAGACGGGCACAGGCTTCGCTGATGGCAGCGTGCTTGGCTTCGCTGAGCTGACCCAGCTCGCGGTTGGCGTCAGCCGCCGCTTGCTTGACCATTGCCAGACCGACCACCAATTTCGGGTAATGCGAAATCGGAACGCCCGAGAGGCGGAAGTTGTTCACCGCTCGCAGGGTCTGGATGCCGTAATACGCTTGAGCCGGTACTTCAAGTACGCCAAGCAGGTCTTTTTCGGTACGGAATGATGCAGCAGAGGACATGACGGAAATCATCTCGATAGGGACCCGGAACTGGCCGGAACGCTGCGAATGCTAGGCTTGTGGAAGTTTTTGGGCCAATGCTGTTAAACACTGGCCTATGCACAAACGGCATAATGCAGGTGTGACCCGGTTATCATGGCGGGCGTGTGTGCCAAAATGGTGCGTACCCGTGGGAGGAAGTGATGAACCTTGAGAGCAAATGGCTGGAAGACTTCAGCGCCCTGGCGGCCACTCGCAGCTTTTCCCAGGCGGCGGAGCGACGCTTCGTGACCCAGCCGGCGTTCAGCCGACGGATTCGCAGCCTGGAGGCTGCGCTGGGCCTGACCTTGGTCAACCGTTCGCGCACGCCGGTGGAATTGACGGCAGCGGGGCAACTGTTCCTGGTGACTGCACGCACGGTGGTCGAACAACTCGGTGAAGTGCTGCGCCATTTGCATCACTTGGAAGGCGGGCAGGGCGAAGTCATGCAAGTGGCAGCGGCCCACTCCCTGGCGCTGGGTTTCTTCCCGCGCTGGATTGCGCAATTGCGTAACGAAGGCTTGAACATTGCCACGCGTTTGGTCGCCACTAACGTCGGTGATGCCGTGCATGCCCTGCGCGAAGGCGGTTGTGACCTGATGCTGGCGTTCTACGATCCGGATGCGGCGATGCAGATGGACTCGGAAATCTTCCCGTCCCTGCACCTGGGCAACACTGAAATGCTGCCGGTATGCGCCGCCGATGCCGATGGCAAGCCGCTGTTCGACCTGGAAGGCGAGGGCAGCGTACCGTTGTTGGCCTATAGCGCCGGTGCGTTTCTTGGCCGTTCGGTGCACCTGCTGTTGCGCCAGCGCGCCCTACGCTTCACCACCGTGTATGAAACCGCCATGGCTGACAGCCTCAAGAGCATGGCTTTGGAAGGGCTGGGCATCGCCTGGGTGCCGCAATTGAGCGTACGGGCGGAGTTGGCGCGCGGTGAGCTGGTGGTGTGCGGCGGCCCGCAATGGCATGTTCCGCTGGAAATTCGCCTGTATCGCTGTGCCCTAGTGCGTAAGGCAAATGTGCGGTTGTTGTGGCGCAAGTTGGAAGGTGGGGCCGCTGCCGAACGCGCCTGACTGTAGGAGCCGGCTTGCCGGCGATCACGGTGGGTCGGCGAGCCTTATAGTGGCTGGTACACCGCTCTCGCCGGCAAGCTGGCTCCTACAAGGAATGGGGTGCTTTCGCTGACCTGAAAGTCAATAAAACCGCCGCTTTGCGCCACTGGACAGATGGTCATTCAAGGGGCTGTTTATCTGCATTATTACGGTATACTGCGCGGCCTTCGGCCGGTCCAACCGGCCAAAATTCGTACAACAAGCCACGCCGGATTTCCCGCGTGGCTTGTTGTTTTTTGACGCGCCTGCGGGCGCCCAGAGAGAAGAGGCACGACGATGAGTGCATTGGTTGGCGTGATCATGGGCTCCAAGTCCGATTGGTCCACCCTTAGCCACACCGCCGATATGCTGGAAAAGCTCGGCATTCCCTACGAAGTGAAAGTGGTCTCCGCCCACCGCACTCCGGATTTGCTGTTCCAGTATGCCGATGAAGCAGAATCCCGTGGCATCGAGGTGATCATCGCCGGAGCCGGCGGTGCAGCGCACCTGCCCGGCATGTGTGCGGCCAAGACCCACCTGCCCGTGCTCGGTGTACCGGTGCAGTCGGCGATGCTCTCGGGCGTGGATTCGCTGTTGTCCATCGTGCAGATGCCGGCCGGGATCCCGGTGGCCACCCTGGCGATCGGCAAAGCGGGCGCGATCAACGCCGCGCTGTTGTCCGCGAGCATCCTGGGCGCCAAGCACTCGCAATTCCATGCGGTGCTGAAAAAATTCCGTGCTGAGCAGACAGACAGCGTGCTGGACAATCCAGACCCACGTATCGCCTGAGGTTGTTGACGATGAAAATCGGTGTAATCGGTGGCGGCCAGCTGGGCCGCATGCTGGCCCTGGCGGGAACCCCGCTGGGGATGAACTTCGCTTTCCTGGACCCGGCCCCGGACGCCTGCGCGGCCGCGTTGGGTGAACACCTGCGGGCAGACTACAGCGACCCGGACCACCTGCGCCAACTGGCCGACGAAGTCGACCTGGTGACTTTTGAGTTCGAAAGCGTTCCGGCTGAAACCGTGGCCTTCCTGTCGCAGTTCGTGCCGGTGTACCCGAGCGCCGAAGCCCTGCGCATCGCTCGCGACCGCTGGTTCGAGAAAAGCATGTTCAAGGATCTGGGCATTCCGACCCCAGCCTTCGCCGACATCCAGTCCCAGGCAGACCTGGACGCTGCCGTTGCCAGCATCGGCCTGCCGGCCGTGTTGAAAACCCGCACCCTGGGTTACGACGGCAAGGGCCAGAAAGTCCTGCGCACCGCCGCTGATGTGGTGGGCACCTTTGCCGAACTGGGCAGCGTTGCCTGCCTGCTGGAAGGCTTCGTGCCGTTCACTGGCGAAGTCTCGCTGATCGCCGTGCGTGCTCGTGATGGCGAAACCCGCTTCTACCCGTTGGTGCACAACACCCACGACAGCGGCATCCTCAAGCTGTCCGTGGCCAGCACCGACCACCCGTTGCAGGCCCTGGCGGAAGATTATTCCAGCCGTGTGCTCAAGCAGCTGGATTACGTCGGCGTGATGGCGTTCGAGTTCTTTGAAGTCGACGGTGGCCTCAAGGCCAACGAAATCGCTCCGCGCGTGCACAACTCCGGGCACTGGACCACCGAAGGCGCTGAGTGCAGCCAGTTCGAAAACCACCTGCGGGCGGTAGCGGGCTTGCCACTGGGCTCCACGGCCAAGGTCGGCGAGAGCGCCATGCTCAACTTCATCGGTGTGGTCCCGCCGGTGGAAAAAGTCATCGCCATCGACGACTGCCATCTGCATCACTATGGCAAGGCTTTCAAGGCTGGGCGCAAGGTCGGCCACGCCAACCTGCGCTGCAAGGACCGCGCAACCCTCGAAGCGCAGATCCTCAAGGTCGAAGCACTGATCGCCGAGTAATAAGCCTGGGGGCGGCGGGAACCATTCGGTGACTGTTATCCTCTGATTGCAGGATGCCAAAGCCTGACTAGGCTTTGGCATAGTTCACTTTCAATCAGAGGGAAATGCCATGGGTATCATCGGAACCATCTTTATCGGCTTGATCGTCGGCCTGCTCGCGCGTTTCCTCAAGCCTGGCGACGACAGCATGGGCTGGATCATGACCATCCTGTTGGGTATCGCTGGCTCCCTGGCCGCGACCTACGGTGGTCAGGCCCTGGGCATCTACCAGGCGGGCCAGGGCGCCGGCTTTATCGGTGCGCTGATCGGTGCCATCGTGTTGCTGGTGATCTACGGTCTGCTGAAAAAGAAATGAGTTAAGCGACAAAGCCCTCTGCGCTGCGCAGGCGCAGAGGGCTAGAATGCTCGGCACTTGTTCTTGCCGAGCCTCTCCATGCGCCGTCTTCTGTTGACTCTTCTTTTGCTGGGCTCCGGCCTTGCGCACGCTGGCGAATTGCCGGAAACCGACTGGCTGGACCTGATGCCGCTTTCCGACCAGAAAGCCCTCGAAGCCATGCCCGAGATCGACCACAACTCCCCCGAAGCCCAGGGCACCTTCACTGACAAAGGTGGCCTGAAGCAGAGCAAAGGCTTACCGGCGGTGATGTATTCCACCAAGACCGTGGCCGCCATGAACGGCAAGAGCATCCGCATCGGCGGTTACCCGGTGCCGCTGGAAACCGACGCTAAGGGCCGCAGCACCTTGTTCTTCCTGGTGCCGTACCCAGGCGCATGCATCCACGTGCCACCGCCGCCGCCTAACCAACTGGTGCTGGTGCGTTATCCCAAGGGATTGACGCTGGATGATATCTACACACCGCTGTGGGTCACGGGCACCCTCAAAGTCGAGAAGGTCAACAATGACCTGGCCGATGCGGCCTATGCCCTGGAGGCGGTGAAAGTGCGGGCGGTCAAGGAGTCGGATCTTTAACCCATTGTCGACCACCCTGCTTGTGCGGATCACCAGTGTGTCGAGTCATTCTGGCAACGCTGGGTAAAACACCCGCCTGGCCTGTGGCCAATAGATCTCTGCACGATGAATATCCAGGCGCGAGCCTTCGCGAGCAGCATTGGTTTGAGCGTTTGCCCCCAGTGATCGCTGTGCCTGTGTCTTAAGATGGATTTTGCCGGGGACGGTGTGGGAGGCCTGTTCAAAGTGCATGTGAGCGTAGGCCCACGGTTTGTCTCTCACGCGAATCTCAAACTCGTCCAGGAAATCTGGAACTTTTATCCAGGTTCGGCCGCCCGGCTTTTGTATCTGCCGGGTGCCTGCTACTCGGTCCAGGGTTTTACGGAGGCTCAGCACACCCGGTTGACTGTGCAAGAACGCCAGGGCGTTGCCATTGGGGGCTTGCTTGGAAATCAGCTCCAGACGCAACGCTTTCGCCATGAGGTTATAGCGGGTGGCGTTCTCCCTGAAGCGGGTCGCTTGCGCCAGCAGACCTTGTCGGGTTGCCTCATCGGTGATGGCACTGCAGGCCGCCTGAAGGTCATCGGCGCCCTGATTGAGCTTGGTCGCACCGGACATGATGAGCGCTTCGGCACCCGCTGGTTCGGCCGACGTGCTTTTCCGGTAAAACACGATGAGGTCATCATACTCTTCAATCAAATATTGCATTTTCCTGGCGGCAGCGTTCAGTTCCTGCGTGATAGTTGTTTGGTTGGAAGATGCTGGCGCACTCGGCTCTTTGATCTTGATGTTGGATTTGAGCCAGAGCTTGTCTTCGCCGACCCTGATATAGGTGTCGAGGCGCTGACCACGACTGTCGAGGACGTCTGCGACGTCACTGTTCCCGGCTCTGGGCTTGGCGAGTACGGTTCTGGTTGTGAGGGGGTCGTCGCCGGCAATCAGTATTGAGATGCGATTTTTCGGCTCAGTATTTGGGGGCGCCGGCGGCAGAGGGGTGGTGGACGGTGGTTTCGGCGTGCCAGGCGGTACGGAGAGGACGCGTGATGGCCCGGCTGTATTCACCGGGTTTTTTTTCACCGGGAGTTTTTCCAGGACGTCGAGCATGTTTTCCAGTTCTTCGTCCAGCAACGACTTTAACACCTTGGTCTGCTCGATTATGGTGTTAACGACCTTCCGTTTAGCGTCGAGAAAATCGGTAAGCTGTTTAAGTGCGGCATCTTGCTTATCGAATATGTTGGCCTCTATCAACCGTTGAAGACTTTTTTGCTGGGCCTCCAAATAGCCTTCCAGGTTATCAACGATTGCCGCATAACGCGGGCCAAGATTGTCAGCCTTTTCAATGGACTCGATCAGCCGAGCCCTGCCGAGGTCCGGTGTGGTAACGAATTCCTTGGGTTTGAATACTGGAAAGCTACTGTGCTTTGCGTATACCAGGCCCAATTCTTGAGCGGTCTCCAAGTGTAGGAGCGCTTTATCAAACAGCATATTTATCGTATTGAATTCGATTGATCGAATCGCCTGATCCAGCAGGATTGTAGACGCCTCAACCTTCACGAACATTTGTTCGTAGTGCGCATCCTGTTTGGCATTGGCTTTTCTAAGTTCCTCCAGCCGTCCCCCGGCATGCCCACTTTCGTCGACCGGGAACCAAACCCCGTCCTTATTGACGATGCGGTAAGCAGGGCGTGTTTTGTTGCGCGGGTGAACGATATAGAACTCGACCTCACCTGTGAGGCTGTGGCGGGTTTCGACGACATACCATTGCCCGCGGGCACGCACATAGCTCTGCTGATTTTTTCCATCGTAGATGCCGTTGGCCCGACGGCTGAATTCTGCGGCTTGCTCATACGAGACGGGCGCGATGTAGTCGTCAAGATCCGGGATTTTTTGCAGGCCCGCTTCGCCCCATGGGATGTACCGGGGGCCGAAGACTGTATTGGTCAGTGGATCGATCAGGCGATATTCGGGCAACAGATCGGTGCCGACACTGCGCATGGGAATATGATCGACGCCTGCCACGGTAAACAGACTGTCCTGCGTTTCAAGGGGTTTCCAGACTCGCGGGTCTACCGACTGTAGCGTTCGGCCAGTGGGTGCGATCATTGGTTTACCCAGCGCTTTTCTGAACAACGCCAGGCCTGCATCTACCTGACGCCCAGCTGCAGCGCTGAGCCGCAACACACCTAAGCCTCCGAGTTTGAGCAGAGCTGGCACCGCTTCCAGCGGGTTTAGCTCTCTGATGGCGCCCAGTAAAAAGGTTTTGGTGAGTGTTGCGAACTTCGGTAGCGCCGCCTGAAAACTGATTCTCCCAGCTTGTGCAATTAAGCGTGTCGAACCGCCGACGTATTTACCGATGGGAACCGCGAAGGAGACCAAGTCGGTGAACAATGACAACGCCCCTCTCTCCACGCGTTGCGGATCGCCCGAGGCGATGTCCTCGACGCCGCCCCAGAAGGGCACCAGCATCTTGGCGTAGTAGAGAAAGTCGTCAACGGTTTGTTGCGGGATATCAAGCACATCAACGTTACGCTTGGCGGTCAATTTGAGCTGAGATTCGTCAGTGTGAAATAGATCATTGGCAACGATGGCTGCCAGTGCTCGACTGCGCACTGAAGACAATGATTGTGCTTCCCACATAGTTTCCGAAGGGGCGGGCGCGGTGGCGGGTAACACCTGGCCGATCTGCTCGGCGATCACCAGGCTGGACTCACCGTCTCGAGGACGACGGCTGTGTTGGTAGGCTTCCCAGTCGAACGGCATGGAGGTCGCGCGCCGAAAGGTTCCTTTGCCCGAACGGCTTGAGCCGCCTGTTGTTTCCACGACAACATTGCCATTGATCGTCAGCGTTTTAATATCCGGGCGTGCGCGGATGATTGCCGCCCGAGGGAACACCTCATAATAAGTGGTGCGGTGCTTCACTTGGGCCCGGATGATGAAGCCGTGGCGGCCTTTGGCGGCAGCGGTGTTCTGCGCGTTTTCTTGCCCAACCTGCAGGTCGCGAATCTCTTGGCGCAGGGCATACAACGTTACCTCGCCGTTTTCGATCGCGGTGCGATCAAGCAATGACAGGTTGGGCAGCAAGGCCCTGATCAAGGTTTGGTAGGCTGCTTTGACACCGCTCAGGTAATCACTAAACCCCACGTCGAAGGCGTCATCCGTGGTGAAGCGCCAGCGGCCAGGTGGTGCTTGAGAAATCGTTTCGGTTGCCTGAATCATTTCCTGTTCGTGTTGCTCCAAGGCTTCTACGGCCAATTGGACTTGTTCAGGGGTGAAGTCAGTTTTTGCCGACGTTAATACGCCATTGGCTTGGGCCCATTCCAGCGTTGGCCCCAATCTGGCTATCGAGATGACCATTTTTTGCTCGGGCGTCGCATCCCGGCTTGCTGTCGCGAGTAACTCGAGCAATTGTTGGAAGGTCATGTGTTGCACCGCGTCGGGTGCAATGGCTTGCGCAAGCATCACGCCAGCCTTGAAATTCACCCAGGCGATGGAGCTGGCGTAATGCAGATCGTCGGGAATGTCCCTCACCCAGATTTCCGCAGCAGAACCCTGTTGCAGCAGGCGCAGGGCCAGTTGCACACCACCGGGGGTGAGTTGGTGAGTGCGGCTCAGGGATCGCTCGATTTGTTGGCGAATATGACTATAGCTGTAGCCCCAATGCCGTGCCGTGGCTATTTCTTCTCCGGCGACTGTCATTCGAGCATTGCCAGTTGGGCGTTCAAAATGCAGCCAAAGTGCCCGCCAGACCAAGTCACGCCGCACTTTTACCGGTGGTGTTTCATCCTCGGTGGTGTACCAATCCAGTGCCTCGACCAGTTGTTTGCCAAGCTCGAGGCATTGCTGGGTATTGAGCCATTGTTCGAGTACTACCGTGGGTGTCTTTAATGCCTGTGCTTCGCGTTGTTGCGTCAAAAAATCTTCGGTCAGTTGCTTGAATATCGAATGGTTATCTGACAATTGACGTTGAGAAAGCCGCCGTTGCAGGATGGTATCTCCTTGCTCGTCAATGACTTCATCAAAAGGCAGCCTACCTTCATCCATCTCGAGTGATAGCGTGGCGGCGCGTTCCTGCAGCCGCTCAATCACATGCTGGAGCGGGCTATCGGGGGCGATGTGGACACCATAGAACTTGAGTGCAAGGTCAAGTCGAACAGTGCCGTCTTCTCGAATACCATCACCAATATCGCGACGCGCCGCTATCAGAGAGTGAACATCATTTCTCCAGTACGTGGGCACTTCGCTCAGGGGCAGCAGCTTGCCCTGAATGGTAAAGCGAGTCAGTGGCGAATCCACAATAGCTGGCTGGTTATTGATGAGCTTTTCGAGTACGAACAAAGGCGACCAACCGACCTCGGTCTTGCTCGACCGTGCGTTCAGCCAGGCTGAAAAGTCGGTGTCATTCTTGAGCTTCTGCAAGACGGTGACGGCCTGCGCGCAGGCTTTGTACAGCGGAGATTGGCGATGAGGTGTAAAGAACTGATGTGCCAATGGCTGCGGTGCAGTCTGTGCCTGGAGGCTTTTCAACTGTGCGAGCAAGCCAGTGAAATCAATTGAGCGGTCGGTTTGTTGCTGTATCAGCCGTTGCTGAGCGGCGCGCGTCGCCTCCCTGCGTCGTGCGCTGAGGGCTAAGAGCGGGCGGGCGTGTCGTTCGATGGCCTCGCTGAAATCCAGCAACGGTGCAAGGTTCGCCGACTGGTTGATCCGTTCAGTTACGCCGCCCTGGGCGCTGCGGCTGACGGACCAGTGATGTTCGATATCCTGGCGTTGCTTGGTGATGAGCAGGCTGATCTGATGCTCGAAAAAATTCTCGACGGCAGTGACAGGAACCAGGTTGACGCTCCCATCCTGGCTGGCTCTTTGCGTCAGGCTTTCGAACGCCGAATGTTGACGATGTGCAACGCTGATCAGCAATTGCTCACGCCCACGCACGCTTTTCAGCAGTGTTGTCAGATGTGTTTTCAGCGCCGTCGGGCTGGCAAATTCAGCCAAGCGCTGGCCTGGCAGGTAGAGCACTGTGGGATTGGCGGTTGGGTGCTCGTTCGGTGCCCACGTGCTGATGGCAAATGCACCGACCAGCGCAATGGTGTGCGTTGTATCTTGCAAGCAAAGGTGAAAGAGATTCAGCGATTCTGGCGAGGTGGCTGTATTCAGTTGCCGGACCAGCGCAACGCTGGCGGGCTCAAGTGAAGCCGTTTCGAACCTCAATGACGCCTCGCACTGGATCAATAGCGCGACGGCTTGAGCAATAAAGGCTTGATGGGTTTGCTCTGTTGCGCTGTGATTGGCGTTCCAGAATCGGTTCAGATCATTCAGATAAGGCCCAGCTTCCAGTAACGTATTTATCAGGCCTCTGATTTCTGTCTGACTTGAGTCGTCAAGCCGGGTAAATGCTTTGTTTCTATAGATATAGAAGTCACCATGCAGGCTGTAATAATCCGGAATTCGGCATTGACGCACAGCGTCGTTCACCAAACTGATCAGCGCCCTGTCCTGATCAGTGGGCGGGTCAGTCAAGGAGTCTTCTGGGGTTTTCAGGTAGATGTGTTGGGTTGAGTACCGATCAAACAATCCGTTGATCTCTTCCAACACCTGCCTATTTGCGCAAAAGGTCAGTAAGGGTTGTGCGCTGAGTGTCGCGATAAGTGTGTCATTGCACGTGGCCATAAGTTCGGCCACGTCGGCGGGAGACTGTTGCGTTACTTCCTGGGGAGAGGGGATCATCGTGTTGCCTCTGCTATTAGATGCGATTTCGCACTCTAGCGAGGCCGTTCAGACACGCGGTCCTATATAAGTAATGTCCCCGTCCACCGCGCAGCGCAGCGATTAACCCAAAGGTATAGCTGTGATGCTCACCTGCAGCGTGTGCCTTTCACTTGGTGCCAACACCACCACGTCATCCAGCACATTCGCCGTCTCGATGCACAACATGCCATGCCAGCCATCGTCGGCCATGTCGTCGAAAGCCTTGGCGCGCTCGGTCCAAGGGTTCCAGATCACCGTCGACTTCGAGCCCTCGGCAGTGAGCTGAATACAGCGCTGCCAGTCTTTGTCGACGATGTTCAGTTGCGACGGCGTGTCGAGGTAGATGCGATCGGTCTCGGCGGTGAAGTGCAGCAGGCCGGATTGCGTCTTCTCGGTCCAGCCATCGGCGGTGTCGATATAGGCACGCCCGTCCAGGCCTTCGACCTGCACATTGCGCACATCGCTGACGGCGAAGTAGGTGTGCAGTGCCTGGCTGAGGGTTACGGTGTCGGTGCCACGGTTATGGCTGGTCAGGCGGATATGCAGTTGCTCATCCAGCAGCAGGCTCAGTGTCAGGTCGACCTGATGGGGCCAGCCAGGAAAACCGCCTGCCGGGGTCGGCAGTACCAGATCCACGCGGAGCGCTTCACCTTCAAGCTCGGTCGCGGCCAATTCCCACAACGCGGTGCGCACGAAACCGTGGGCGCCGGCGGGCTGGTCACTCTGACGCATCGCCTTGACGCTCTGCGGGTTGCGGTCGAATACACCAAACCACGGCCAGCACACCGGCACGCCGGTCCGAATGCCCTTGCCCTTCTTGAACACCGCTTCAGGGTTCGGCCAGATCAGCGGTTGTTCGCCATCGCGCCCGTAACTGAAGATGTGCGCGCCCTGCTGGGCCACCATCAGTTCGGCACCGTTGTGGCGGATGCGCCAGCAGTCCAGCTCGTCGATTTTCACGGTTTCAACGTGGGGCGTCGGCATAACAAAGCACTCTTTATGGCAGGCAATGGGGCAGTTGACCGTCAAAACCCCGCGAGGTTTAACGTGCGCGCGACGGAACCGAGCGCGTGCGACCGCTGCCGTCGATGGCGACGAATACAAATACCGCCTCGGTCACTTTGCGCCATTCGCTGGACAGCGGGTCGTCGCTCCACACTTCGACCATCATCTGGATCGAGCTGCGGCCGATTTCCAGGGCCTGGGTATAAAAGGAGAGCTGCGCGCCCACCGCGACCGGCACTAGGAATGCCATGCGATCAATGGCCACCGTTGCGACACGCCCGCCTGCAACCTTGCTGGCCATGGCGGTGCCGGCCAGGTCCATCTGCGCGACCAGCCAGCCGCCGAAGATGTCGCCAAAACCGTTGGTTTCACGCGGGAGCGCGGTGATTTGCAGGGCGAGATCGCCTTGCGGGATAGGATCTTCTTGTTCGAGTTCGATCATGCCGAGGGCCTCTGACCCGTAACGCTTCATGGGTATTTCAAGTGGATAGCCGTCTTCGAAAAAAACGTTTCAGCACCAACATACACCGCGTGATGCGTTTCTCGTAAGGCGTACTAAAGGGAAACTCTGCCAAATCGGCTGGATGGCACCCAACGGCGTTTTGGCACAGCAGCCCCTCAAGACTGCGGTTCTTGCGCTTGCAAGGGCCGAGTATATCGAGACCCTGACGCCACGACGACCTCTGGAGGCTCATTTGGTCGGCATTTAGCGGCTGTATCGCGGCTTTTTCCGGCAACTGTGCTTCTGGGCGCCGTTAAAGGGCAGGAATGGGGAATATTTCATCGCTTTGAACTGTTGTTCGCTCAACGCTGTGCTTTTTCTAGCGATTTGCTATCTTGCCAAACCTGCCGCAAGTCCCGCTTGCCCTCCTGATTACTATAAGAGAAGCCTTGCCATGTCCTCCGTGCCTGCAAGCAGTGCGCAACCCTCGCGCCCGCTGACCCGCAACGACTATAAAACCCTGTCGCTGTCTGCCTTGGGCGGGGCGCTGGAGTTTTATGACTTCATCATTTTCGTGTTTTTCGCCACCGTGGTCGGGAAACTCTTCTTCCCTGTGGACATGCCTGAATGGCTGCGCATGATGCAGACCTTCGGCATCTTCGCCGCTGGCTACCTCGCACGCCCACTGGGCGGCATCATCATGGCGCACTTCGGTGACCTGCTGGGCCGCAAGAAGATGTTCACCCTGAGCATCTTCATGATGGCCGTGCCGACCCTGATCATGGGCCTGCTGCCAACTTACGCGCAGATCGGCCTGTGGGCGCCGGTCCTGCTGCTGCTGATGCGCATTATCCAGGGCGCGGCAATCGGCGGCGAAGTACCCGGCGCCTGGGTGTTCGTCTCCGAGCACGTACCGCCACGCCATATCGGCTACGCCTGCGGCACCCTCACCAGCGGCCTGACCGCCGGGATCCTGCTGGGCTCGCTGGTCGCCACCGCGATCAACACTATTTACAGCCCGGAGCAGGTCTCGGATTACGCCTGGCGCATCCCGTTCCTGCTCGGCGGCGTGTTCGGCCTGTTGTCGGTGTACCTGCGCCGCTGGCTGCATGAAACACCGATCTTCGCCGAGATGCAGCAGCGCAAGACCCTGGCCGCCGAGCTGCCATTGCGCGCCGTATTGCGTGACCACCGGGGTGCCATCGTGTTGTCGATGCTGCTGACCTGGCTGCTGTCGGCCGGTATCGTCGTTGTCATCCTGATGACCCCGACCGTGCTGCAAACGGTCTATCACTTCAGCGCCACCGTTGCGCTGCAGGCCAACAGCCTGGCCATCGTCGCCTTGAGCCTGGGCTGCATTGCCTCGGGCGCCCTGGCGGACCGCTTCGGTGCTGGCCGCGTGCTGATCGTCGGTTGCGCGCTGTTGCTGGCAACCTCCTGGACCCTCTATCACAGCCTCATCGCTCACCCGGACTGGCTGTTCCCGCTGTACACGCTGACCGGTCTGTTCGTAGGCACTATTGGCGTAGTGCCTTACGTCATGGTCAAGGCCTTCCCGCCGGTGGTGCGTTTCAGCGGGTTGTCGTTCTCCTACAACGTGGCCTACGCCATTTTCGGCGGCCTGACGCCATTGGCGGTGTCGCTGCTGATGAAGGAAAGCCCGATGGGCCCGGCCTACTACGTTGCCGTCTTGTGTGTGATGGGCATGTTGGTGGGCGGGTATCTGTGGAAACGCGGACGCTGAAACCAGCCTGATCCACTGTGGCGAGGGAGCAAGCTCCCTCGCCACATAATGCGTGTTCAATGTTTCGCGCCTCATACGCCTTCGCTTCCAATAGTGGCCTTTCATCTAACTGTCACATTCCAGACATAGAGTGTTCACACGGCCTCCCGATACTTGGCCCCGATCCAACTATCCCTATCTGCTAGGAGCAAGGCATGAAACTGAAACGTTTGATGGCGGCAATGACTTTTGTCGCTGCTGGCGTTGCGACCGCCAACGCGGTGGCCGCTGGTGTTGATCCGGCAATTCCGGCTTACGTTAAGACCACTGGTGTGTCGGGCAACTTGTCCAGCGTCGGTTCCGATACCCTGGCTAACCTGATGACCCTGTGGGCCGAGGGTTACAAAAAGGAATACCCGAACGTCAACATCCAGATTCAAGCTGCCGGCTCCGCTACCGCGCCACCTGCGCTGACTGAAGGCACCTCCAACCTGGGCCCGATGAGCCGCAAGATGAAGGACACCGAACTGGCGGCCTTCGAGCAGAAGTACGGCTACAAGCCAACCGCTATCCCGGTTGCCGTGGATGCCCTGGCCGTGTTCGTGCACAAGGACAACCCGATCCAGCACCTGACCATGGAACAAGTCGACGCGATCTTCTCCTCGACGCGCCTGTGCGGTGGCAAAGCCGACGTGAAAACCTGGGGTGACCTGGGTGTGACCGGCGACCTGGCCAACAAGCCGGTTCAACTGTTCGGTCGTAACTCGGTATCCGGCACCTACGGCTACTTCAAAGAAGAAGCCCTGTGCAAAGGCGACTACAAGCCAAACGTGAACGAACAACCGGGCTCGGCTTCGGTCGTGCAGTCGATCAGCTCGTCGCTGAACGGCATCGGTTACTCGGGCATTGGCTACAAGACCGCCAGCGTGAAAACCGTGGCCCTGGCCAAGAAAGGCAGCACTGACTTCATCGAAGACAGTGAAGAAAACGCCCTGAACGGCAAATACCCGCTGTCGCGTTTTCTCTACGTGTACGTCAACAAAGCCCCGAACAAGCCTCTGGCCCCGCTGGAAGCTGAGTTCGTGAAGCTGGTTCTGTCCAAGCAGGGCCAGGAAGTTGTGGTGAAAGACGGCTACATCCCACTGCCAGCCAAAGTCGCCGCCAAGGCCCTGGCTGACCTGGGTCTGAAAGAAGGCAACTGATTGCCTCTGCGGGGCCGGAGTATCGGCCCCGCATCCGAATTTTCTAGTCCGCTGCCAGCCTTGCTTCGCGGCGGCTTTGTTGCGTCACTGCACTGTCATCTTTCTGTCATACAGGATCGCTAGGGTGTGCGCATGAATGATCTGGCCAATTCCACCATGACGACGACTTCTCCCCCCAAGCGCATTGACTTCAATACGCCTGAGCTGCAACGCAAGCGCCGCATTCGCGCGCTCAAGGATCGCCTGACCCGTTGGTATGTGCTGGTCGGCGGCCTCGCCGTCCTCGGCGCTATCACCCTGATTTTCTTCTTTCTTGCTTATGTCGTCGCGCCGCTGTTCCAAGGTGCCTCATTGACCAAGGAAGACGCCCTGACCCCGGCCTGGATCCAGGACGCGGGCAAGCCGCTGATGATCTCCCTCGAAGAACAGAACCAAGTCGCCATGCGGGTTTCCGACAAGGGCCAGGCGTTGTTCTTTAATGTGGAAACCGGCGCCGAACTCAAGCGTGTCGACCTGCCACTGCCTGCCGGCACCAGCGTTGCTTCTATCGGTGAAGACCAGCCCGGTAGCCCGTTGGTGATCCTGGGTCTGTCCAATGGCCAGTCCATGGTGTTCCGCCACACCTATAAGGTGTCCTACCCGGACGGCAAGAAAACCATTACGCCTGCGATCGAATACCCCTACGGTGAAACGCCGATCGTGCTGGATGACGCCGGTCGCCCGCTGGAGCATGTCGCCCTTAACGCCACCGATTCAACCTTGGTGGTTGCAGGTTCCGCCGGTTCGCACTTGAACGTGCTGTCCCTGAGCCGCGAAGAAAACATGATGACCGGCGAAGTCACCAGCGAGCAGAAGCGCATCGAACTGCCGCAGATGACCGAGCCGGTGAAAGCGACCTTCATCGACCCACGTCAGCAATGGTTGTACGTGATCAACGGGCGCGCCCTGGCCGACGTGTTCAGCCTGCGCGACAAGAGCCTCAACGGTCGCTACAAATTGCTCGAAGACGGCAACGCTGAAGTCACCGCCAGCACGCAGCTGGTGGGCGGTATCTCGCTGATCGTCGGCAACTCCAAGGGCGGCCTGGCCCAGTGGTTCATGGCTCGCGACCCGGATGGCGAGCAGCGCTTCAAGCAGATCCGCACCTTCCAGATGGGCACTACGCCTATCGTGGAAATTTCCGCCGAAGAGCGCCGCAAAGGCTTCACCGCCCTAGACGCTTCCGGCAAATTCGGCGTGTTCCACAGCACTGCACACCGCACCCTGTTGGTCGACCCTGTAGTCGATGGCCAAGGCGTGTATGGCATGTCGCCACGGGCCAACCGCGTGATCGTGGAAGCCGGCGGCAAGCTGCAACCGCTGATGCTCGACAACCCGCACCCGGAGGTATCGTGGAGCGCACTGTGGAGCAAGGTTTGGTACGAAAACTACGACGAACCTAAATACGTCTGGCAATCGACCGCCGCCAACACCGACTTCGAACCCAAGATGAGCCTGGCCCCGCTGACCTTCGGCACCTTGAAGGCGGCGTTCTACGCCATGCTGCTGGCTGCGCCACTGGCTGTTGCGGCAGCGATCTACACCGCCTACTTCATGGCCCCGAGCCTGCGCCGCAAGGTCAAGCCGGTGATCGAGCTGATGGAGGCGATGCCGACGGTGATCCTTGGCTTCTTCGCCGGCCTGTTCCTGGCGCCGTATGTGGAAGGGCATCTACCGGGCATTTTCAGTCTGTTGATGCTGCTGCCGATTGGCATCCTTGTCGCCGGCTTCATCTTCAGCCGCTTGCCTGAATCCCTGCGTCTGCGCGTTCCCGATGGCTGGGAAAGCGCGATCCTGATCCCGGTGATCCTGTTCGTGGGCTGGCTCTCGCTGTACATGAGCCCGTACCTGGAAACCTGGTTCTTCGGCGGCGATATGCGCATGTGGATCTCTCACGACCTGGGCATCACCTACGACCAGCGCAACGCTCTGGTAGTGGGTTTGGCCATGGGCTTCGCAGTGATCCCGAACATCTATTCCATCGCCGAAGACGCCGTGTTCAGCGTGCCACGCGGCCTGACCCTGGGCTCGCTGGCCTTGGGCGCCACGCCGTGGCAGACCATGACACGCGTGGTGATCCTGACCGCCAGCCCGGGCATTTTCTCGGCATTGATGATCGGTATGGGCCGCGCTGTCGGCGAGACCATGATCGTGTTGATGGCCACCGGTAACACCCCGGTGATGGAGATGAACCTGTTCGAAGGCTTGCGCACCTTGGCGGCCAACGTCGCAGTGGAAATGCCCGAGTCGGAAGTGGGCGGCAGTCACTACCGCGTGCTGTTCCTCTCGGCACTGGTGCTGCTGCTGTTCACCTTCATCATGAACACCCTCGCGGAGCTGATCCGTCAGCGTCTGCGCAAGAAATACTCGTCGCTTTAAGAAAGGTAGAAGTCTGTGAAACAGAACTCCCTGAATGGATGGTTCAAGAGCGGCGCCCCCGGCGTCTGGATCAGTGGTGGCGCGGTGTCCATCGCGGTCATCATGACCATTGGTTTGCTGGCGGTGATCGCCGTGCGTGGCTTGGGCCACTTCTGGCCGGCCGACCTGATCCAGGCCAACTACAACGTGCCGGGCCAGGCCAACCATATCGTCATCGGCGAAGTGGTGCAGAAGGAAGAAGTCCCCCGCGAGCGCCTGAAAAGCGCTGGCCTGCCGGTGCCGGACCAAGGCCCGGAGTTCATGACCCGCGAGCTGATCAAGGTCGGCAACCGTGACCTGAACGGCAACGACTTCACCTGGATCGTCGGCGAGTGGCTCAAGGACCAGACCACGCCGACGAACCTGATGACCATCGAGCGTCGTGAGTGGGGCAACTTCTACGGCACCTTGGTCAACGTCAAGCAGGATGGCAAGGTCATCGCCGAGGGCGAAGCCGCATGGCCGGAGCTGCAGGCCCGTGTGGATCGCGTCAACAAGCTGGCCGCTCAACTCAAAACCCTGGAAAAATCCGACATCGGCGCGATCAACGCCGGTTTGGAGCGCATCCGCCTGCACGGCCGCAAACTGGAGCTGGAAGGCAAGCTCGACGCCGCCGCCCAGGCCGACATGGATGCCGACCGCGCCGAGCTGAATGCCCGTTACCAAGACATCGAAGCCCGCCTGGCCGACCTGCACGCCCAGTTCAACCGCGACGCGCTGACCGCTCGCGACGGCAACGGCAAGGAAATCGAAATCGGCATCGGCAAAGTGGTGCACGCCTACCAGCCGAACGCCATGGGTACGATTACCAAGATCGGCTTCTACTTCAGCAAGGTCTGGGAATTCCTCAGCGATGACCCACGAGAAGCCAACACCGAAGGCGGGATCTTCCCGGCTATCTTCGGCACCGTGATGATGACCCTGATCATGGCGATGATCGTCACTCCGTTCGGCGTGCTGGCGGCGGTGTACCTGCGTGAATACGCCAAGCAGAACACCCTGACCCGCGTCATCCGTATCGCCGTGAACAACCTGGCCGGTGTACCGGCCATCGTCTACGGCGTGTTCGGCCTGGGCTTCTTCGTGTATGTATTGGGCGGTTCGGTTGACCGCCTGTTCTTCGCCGAAGCCCTGCCGGCCCCGACCTTCGGTACGCCGGGCCTGTTGTGGGCCTCGCTGACCCTGGCGCTGCTGGCGGTACCGGTGGTGATCGTGGCCACCGAAGAAGGCCTGGCGCGGATTCCTCGCACCGTACGTGAAGGCTCCCTGGCACTGGGCGCGACCAAGGCGGAAACGCTGTGGAAGATCGTGCTGCCGATGGCCAGCCCGGCGATGATGACCGGCATGATCCTCGCCGTGGCCCGCGCCGCCGGTGAAGTGGCGCCGCTGATGCTGGTAGGTGTGGTGAAACTGGCGCCGTCACTGCCGCTGGATGGCAACTACCCGTACCTGCACCTGGACCAGAAGATCATGCACCTGGGCTTCCATATTTATGACGTCGGCTTCCAGAGCCCCAACGTCGAAGCCGCACGGCCGCTGGTGTACGCCACCGCGTTGCTGCTGGTGCTGGTGATCGCCACGCTCAACTTGTCGGCGGTGTGGATTCGTAACCACCTGCGCGAAAAATACAAAGCGTTGGACAGCTAACACGGCCCCCTGTGGGAGCTGGCTTGCCTGCGATGGCATCACCGCGGTTTGACTGAAACACCGCGCCGCCCGCATCGCAGGCAAGCCAGCTCCCACAGGGGCCAGCGTCAGACACAAAATTTGAGTAGATCGCCCCGGCGGTTCAACACAACGAATTGGTAGCACAGGGAGCATCCCATGCAACAAGACACCCACACCCACGGCATCAACATGTCTGCCCTGGGTCGCGACAAGCAGAGCCTGAGCCTGGCCCAGGAAACCGTGGCCATCGAAGTGCCGGGCCTGAGCCTGTACTACGGTGAAAAACAGGCGCTGTTTGACGTCAGCATGAACATCCCCAAGCAGCGCGTGACCGCCTTCATCGGCCCGTCGGGCTGCGGCAAGTCCACGCTGCTGCGCACGTTCAACCGCATGAATGACCTGGTGGACGGCTGCCGCGTAGACGGTGCGATCAACCTCTACGGCACCAACATCTACCGCAAGGGCGAAGACGTGGCCGAGCTGCGTCGCCGCGTGGGCATGGTGTTCCAGAAGCCCAACCCGTTCCCCAAGACCATCTACGAAAACGTGGTCTACGGCCTGCGCATCCAGGGCATCAACAAGAAACGCATCCTCGACGAAGCAGTCGAGTGGGCCTTGAAAGGCGCGGCGCTGTGGGACGAAGTGAAGGACCGTCTGCACGAATCGGCCCTCGGCCTGTCTGGCGGTCAGCAGCAGCGTCTGGTCATTGCCCGCACCATCGCCGTTGAGCCGGAAGTACTGCTGCTCGACGAACCTTGCTCGGCACTCGACCCGATCTCCACGCTGAAAGTCGAAGAGCTGATCTACGAGCTCAAGTCCAAGTTCACCATCGTCATCGTGACCCACAACATGCAACAGGCGGCGCGGGTTTCCGACTACACCGCGTTCATGTACATGGGCAAACTGGTGGAGTTCGGCGATACCGATACCCTGTTCACCAATCCGGCGAAGAAGCAGACCGAAGACTACATTACCGGTCGCTACGGCTAGGATGCCGGGATCTTCCTCGCACTGACGCTGCGGTTTTCCGCACCTTACCGGACGCTCCAAGGACGCCAACATGATTAGCAAAGAAGGCCTTACCCACCACATCTCCGCGCAGTTCAACGCCGAGCTTGAGGAAGTGCGCAGCCACCTCCTGGCGATGGGCGGGCTGGTGGAGAAGCAAGTCAACGACGCCGTCACCGCGCTGATCGAGGCCGACTCGGGCCTGGCCCAGCAAGTGCGTGAGATCGACGACCAGATCAACCAGATGGAACGCAACATCGACGAAGAATGCCTGCGCATCCTCGCCCGTCGTCAGCCGGCGGCGTCCGACCTGCGTTTGATCATCAGCATCTCCAAGTCAGTGATCGACCTGGAGCGCATCGGCGACGAAGCCACCAAGATCGCCCGCCGCGCCATCCAACTGTGCGAAGAAGGCGAAGCGCCACGCGGTTACGTGGAGGTGCGCCACATCGGCGACCAAGTGCGCAACATGGTGCGCGATGCCCTCGACGCCTTTGCTCGCTTCGATGCTGAGCTGGCACTGTCGGTGGCCCAGTACGACAAGATCATCGACCGCGAATACAAGACCGCGCTGCGTGAGCTGGCGACTTACATGATGGAAGACCCACGCTCTATCTCGCGGGTCTTGAGCATTATCTGGGTGCTGCGTTCGCTGGAGCGTATCGGCGACCACGCGCGTAATATCTCGGAACTGGTGATTTACCTGGTGCGCGGCACCGACGTACGGCACATGGGCCTCAAGCGCATGAAGGCCGAAGTTGAAGGTTCGGCCGATCTTATCCCTAATGTTCCGGGCGAATCTGACGATAAGTAAGATTGCCCGAGAAATAAACGCCCGGCCTTTGGTCGGGCGTTTTTGTTTGTGGCCGCTGAATTTTTTGCGGATCGGATGAAAAAAGTCTGAACGTGACTACAGGGTTTTGGCAAAATGCCATCAGTCAGGCGTCTTGCGTGCCGAAGTTTTTATAGGATGAAGGGTCGATGAGTAAAGTCAGTGTATTGGTGGTGGATGACGCCTCGTTTATCCGCGACCTGGTGAAGAAGTGCCTGCGCAACTACTTCCCCGGGATCAAGCTTGAAGACGCGGTGAACGGCAAAAAGGCCCAGGCCATCCTGATGCGCGAGACCTTCGACCTGGTGCTGTGCGACTGGGAAATGCCGGAGATGTCCGGCCTTGAACTGCTCACCTGGTGCCGCGAGCAACCTCACCTCAAAGCCATGCCGTTCGTGATGGTGACCAGCCGTGGCGACAAGGAAAACGTGGTCCAGGCCATTCAGGCCGGGGTTTCCGGCTACGTCAGCAAGCCGTTCACCAACGAGCAGTTACTGAACAAGGTCAAGCAGGCCCTGCACAAGATCGGCCGTCTCGACGCCCTGGTCGCCAGCGCGCCGACCAAAATGAACTCGGCCTTTGGCAACGATTCACTCAGCGCCCTGACTGGCGGCAAGCCCGAAGCGCTCAAGTCGGCACCTGTGGCGGCGGCTGCCCCTGCACCGAGCCGAGGCCTGCTCAACAGCCCACCAGTTCAGGCGCCTGCGGCTGCATCCCCTGCCGGTGGCCGTGGCCAAGGCCAGTTGCGCCTGTCCAGTGGCACCCAGCAATGCGTGATCAAGGCGCTGAGCATCAAGGAAGCGCTGCTGGTAGTACGTCGCAGCGAAGTCCTGCCCCAGGTACTGGAAAGCGCCGTGCTCGACCTGGAGCAAGGCGACAACGCCGAAGTGGCCCGTCTCAATGGCTACCTGCACGCTATCGTCGCCTTCGAACCCAAGCCTGACAGCGATTGGCTGCAACTGACCTTCCGGTTCATCGACCAGGACGCGCAGAAGCTCGATTACATCTCCCGTCTAATCGCACGGGGTACGGCGCAGAAGCATTTTGTGCCGGGTGCTTGATTTGTAGTGAGCGGGCTTGCCCCGCGCTGGGTGGCGAAGCCGCCCCAAAACCAGACGGCGCGTATCATCTGAGAAAATGCGGTGGCTCCCATTAGGGCGGCTTCGCCACCCAGCGCGGGACAAGCCCGCTCACTAAAGACTGTAACGATCCCTTGCTAGCCTGCCGTTCAGTCATCCCGGCAGGTTCGCGCCATGCTCATGCGCTTTTTGCTGTGCTGTGGGCTGGCCACGGTCGCCGTGTCGACCCAGGCCATGACCCTCTACAAATCCGTCGATGCCGATGGCGTGGTGTTTATCAGCGACCGGTATACGCCGGGCGCCCAGGCGTTCGTGATCCGGGAGCACAAGCTTGAACGACCGATACTCGACAGGCCTCCAGCCCGCTACCCGCCTCAGGCCTACCGCTATCCCTTGCCCTGGCGCGGCGGCCCATTCCGCCTGACTCAAGGCCCCAACGGCACTTTCAGCCATACCGATAGTAAGAGCCGCTACGCCATGGATATCGCCATGCCCGAAGGCACGCCGATCATTGCGGCGCGTAGCGGTGTGGTGGTGAAGACCGAAAACGCGCAGACCGGGCGCGGCAGTGATGCGTCGGGGAATTTCGTGAGGGTGCGCCACGATGACGGTACCGAGGGCGTGTACCTGCACCTCAAGCAAGGCTCGGTCAGTGTCAGGGTTGGGCAGCGTGTGGCGGTAGGAAGCCCGCTGGCGTTGTCGGGCAATACCGGCAACAGCAGCGGGCCGCATCTGCATTTCGTGGTGCAGCGCGCCACCGAGGCGGGGCTGGTGTCGATCCCGTATGAGTTCAACCAGCCCGTGGGTGCATTGCCCAACTTTGCGTTGGGCAATTGAGGGTCAATCCAGCAGCAGCACCTTGGCCAACACGATCTTCGGCCCTTTCATCTTCTTGATGATGATGCGCAAGCCTTCGACCTCCAGTACTTCTTCCTCTTCCGGCACGCGCTTGAGGGTGTCGTAGATCAGACCGGCCAGCGTTTCGGCTTCAATGTGGTCCAAGTCCACGCCCAGCAGGCGCTCGACCTTGAACAGCGGCGTGTCGCCACGCACCAGCAGCTTGCCCGGCTGGTAGGCCAGGATGCCGCGCTCGGCCTTGCGGTGTTCGTCCTGGATATCGCCCACCAGCACTTCCAGCACGTCTTCCATGGTGAGGTAGCCGATGATCTTGCCGTCGGCTTCTTCCACCAGAGCAAAGTGCGCGCCGCCTTTGCGGAACTGTTCCAGCAGTTGCGACAGCGGCATGTGTCGCGACACACGCTCCAGCGGGCGGGTCAGCTCGGCCAGGTTGAACGACTCAGGGATGTGGTCCAGGGCCGCCAGTTCCAGCAGCAGGTCCTTGATGTGCAGCAGGCCCACGAATTCGTTGCGCACAGCGTCATACACCGGGTAGCGGCTGAATTTGTGGCGACGGAACAGCGCGAGGATTTCCTTGAGCGGGGCGTTGAAGTCCAGGGTGACCAGGTCTTCTCGGGAGTTGGCCCAGTCCACCACTTCCAGCTCGCCCATTTCCACGGCGGAGGCCAGCACGCGCATGCCTTGGTCGCTCGGGTCCTGGCCACGGCTGGAGTGCAGGATCAGCTTGAGTTCTTCACGGCTGTAATGGTGTTCGTGGTGCGGGCCGGGTTCGCCTTGGCCGGCGATGCGCAGGATGGCGTTGGCGCTGGCGTTGAGCAGGTAGATCGCCGGGTACATGGCCCAGTAGAACAGGTACAGCGGCACCGCCGTCCACAGCGACAGCAGCTCGGGTTTGCGAATCGCCCAGGACTTGGGCGCCAGCTCACCGACCACAATGTGCAGGTAGGAAATCACGAAGAACGCGGCGAAGAACGACACGCCCTTGATCACTTCCGGCGACTCGACGCCTACGGCGCCCAGCAGCGGCTCAAGGATGTGCGCGAAGGCCGGCTCACCGACCCAGCCCAAGCCCAGGGAGGCGAGGGTGATGCCCAGCTGGCAGGCCGACAGGTACGCGTCGAGCTGGCTGTGCACGGTGCGCAGGATTTGCCCGCGCCAGCCGTTCTTGTGGGCGATGGCCTCGACCCGGGTGGCGCGCAGTTTGACCATGGCAAATTCCGCCGCAACGAAGAAGCCGTTGAGCAGTACCAGGATCAGTGCAAAAAGAATCATGCCGAAGTCGGCGAAGAGTGTAGCGAGGGTGATACCAGGGGAAGGGTCCATGATGGGGTTTTGCAGGTTCCGTGTGTTCAATAAGGGGTGGCAGGTGGGCCTGGAAGGCAGGCGCAAGTCGGCCAATGTAGCGGCTGACGGGGCGCTTGCCTAGTGCCCACTGCCGGGCGGGCCGTCAGGTGTCCTGATCAATTGCCTTCGATCGTGTCATCTGTGCCGGCGGGAAATGGCAGGTGAACGTACTGCCATGGCCCAACACGCTGCTGATCTCCAGGCGTGCGCGGTGACGCAGCAGCACGTGCTTGACGATCGCCAGGCCAAGCCCGGTGCCGCCAGTGTTGGAGTTACGGCTGGAGTCGACGCGGTAGAAGCGCTCGGTCAGGCGCGGCAAGTGCTTGGCGTCGATGCCGATGCCGGAGTCCTGCACGCTCAGGTGCGCGCCCTGTTCGTCGGCCCACCAGCGGATGCGGATGTTGCCTTTGTCCTGGGTGTACTTCACGGCGTTGAACACCAGGTTGGAAAACGCGCTGCGCAACTCGCCTTCGCTGCCTTTGAGCAGCACGGCAGGGTCGGCTTCCAGCGTGATCTGCTGCCCGCGTTGGCCGGACAGGGCCTGGGCGTCGTTCTTGATGGTCTGCAGCAGGCTTTGCACGGTGACAGGATGGTTATCCGACGGGTAATCGGTCGCCTCCAACTTGGCCAGCAACAGCAGGTCGTTGAGCAGTGTCTGCATGCGTGAACCTTGCTGCTGCATCTGTTGCAGGGCACGGCTCCAGCGCGGATTGATCTCGTCGACGTTGTCCAGCAGCGTCTCCAGATAGCCGCAGATCACCGTCAGCGGTGTGCGCAACTCGTGTGAGACGTTGGCGACGAAGTCTTTGCGCATCTGTTCCAGCTGGTGGATGCGGGTGACGTCGCGCACCAGCATCAGGTGCTCGTTGTTGCCATAGCGCGTCAGGTACAGCTGGATGCGCACGCGGTCATTGGTGGGCGAGGGGATTTCCAGGGCTTCTTCGTAGTTCTCCTGTTCGAAGTACTCCTTGAAGCGCGGGTGGCGCACCAGGTTGGTCACCGGCTGGCCGCTGTCCTGAGGCGTCTTGAGGCCCAGCAGGGTCTCGGCGGCGCGGTTCCACCATTCCAGGTTTCCGTCGCTGTCGAGCATGATCACCGCGTCTTTGAGTGCGGCGGTGGACTCCTGCACCCGGTCGATCACCGCTTGCAGGCGTCCGCGCACCCGTTGGTCTCGGCGCTGCAAGTGATAGATGCTGTCGAACACTTCGCCCCACAGGCCGTAGCCATCGGGCGGTGCTTCATCGGGTTTGTGCTGGCGCAGCCATTCATGCAGGCGCAGCAGTTGCTTGAGGGTCCAACCCAGGTACAAGGCGATGCCGGCTGCCAGGCTCCAGCCGTAGTAACCGCTGACCAGACCCACCAACAGGCAGCCGGTGATCAGCAAAAGCATGTGGCGGATCAGGGTGCCATGCCAGTTTTGGTTCACTTAAACATGCGTCCTTGTCAGCTGTTAAGGAAAGAAGGGACCGGCTCAGCCTTTGGTTGAAAAGCGGTAGCCCGTGCCGCGCACGGTTTGTACCAGATTCTCGTAGGCATCGCCCAAGGCTTTGCGCAGGCGACGGATGTGCACGTCCACGGTGCGCTCTTCCACATACACGTTGCCGCCCCACACCTGGTCCAGCAATTGGCCACGGGTGTAGGCGCGCTCCTGGTGGGTCATGAAGAATTGCAGCAGGCGGTATTCGGTCGGGCCCATCTCGGCCGGCTTGCCGTCGATGGTCACGCGGTGGCTGATCGGGTCCAGCAGCAGGCCGCCGACTTCGATAGGCGCCTCGCCATCGGTTGGGCCGGCGCGGCGCAATACGGCTTTCAGACGTGCGACCAACTCGCGTGGGGAAAACGGCTTGGTGATGTAGTCATCGGCGCCGACTTCCAGGCCCTGGATCTTGTTGTCCTCTTCGCCCTTGGCGGTGAGCATAATGATCGGGATGTCCCCGGTCAGCTCGTCACGCTTGAGGCGGCGGGCCAGTTCGATGCCGGAGGTGCCGGGCAACATCCAGTCCAGCAGGATCAAGTCCGGCTTGCGGTCGACGATAATGGCATGGGCCTGCTGGGAGTTCTCCGCCTCCAGGCAGTCGTAGCCGGCCATTTCCAACGCAACGGCGATCATCTCGCGGATGGGCGCTTCGTCGTCAACAATCAGAATGCTCCTGCCAACCATGCTCAAAAATCCTCTTGTCATTTAACTGTCTTGCGCCGCATTAGATAACGGAATTATTGCAGTCGTGTGACAGTAATTTAGTCGCTCGGGCAATTCCCGCCTCTCTGGACTACGCTTTGGGTCCGAATCCTGACAACCACAAAAGGAAGGTTCCGATGACTTACAGCACGATTTCCTGGAAAGCCCTGCTGGTAACGGCGGCGTTGACGCTGCCGACCCTGACATTCGCGGCGGAACCCGCGATGACGAAAAACGGGATGCTGGTCGACCACAAGGGCATGACCCTCTACACCTTCGACAAGGATGCCGACGGCAAGTCAGTGTGCAAGGACCAATGCGCGACCAATTGGCCGCCGCTGAAGGCGGAGTCCACCGACACGTCGATGGGCAAATGGACCGTCATCACCCGCGACGACCAGACCAGCCAGTGGGCCTATGAGGGTAAGCCGGTCTACACCTACAAGGATGACCACAAGGCGGGCGACAAGACCGGTGATGGCAAGGGTGGGGCGTGGCACGTCATCAAACCCTGATCACACGGTGCCGTTGAAAACATCGCGGGCAAGCCCGCTCCCACAGGGGAACGCATTCCAAATGTGGGAGCGGCGGTGCGACGATTCGACTTGCCCGCGAAGGCGTAAGCCCGGCCGCCACAAAAACCTCAGCGCAACGCATAATCCAGCACAATCCCGACAAATATCGCCAACCCCGCCCAGTGGTTGTGCAAGAACGCCTTGAAGCACTTCATCCGATCCTTGTCCCGGGTGTACCAGAATTCCCAGGCAAAACAGCCGGCCGCTGCCAGCAGCCCCAGGTGAAACCAGCCGCCCAGCTCAAACCGGGCTCCGGCCAGCAACAGGCACGCCAGCGACAGCCCTTGCAGGGTAAGAATGATCACGCGATCAGCTTCACCGAACAGGATGGCCGTGGATTTCACGCCGATCTTCAAGTCGTCATCGCGGTCGGTCATCGCGTAATACGTGTCGTAGCCCACCGTCCACAGCAGGTTGGCGATATACAACAGCCACGCGGCGGCAGGCAGGCTGCCGGTCTCGGCGGTAAACGCCATCGGCATGCCCCACGAGAACGCCGCCCCCAGCACCACCTGCGGGTAATAGGTGTAGCGCTTCATGAACGGATAGCTCGCCGCCAGGGCCAGGCCACCCAAGGACAGCAGGATGGTGGTGGCGTTGGTCAGCAGCACCAGCAGGAAACTGATGCCCATCAGCACCGCGAAAAACACCAGCGCCTCTTTCGAACTGATCTTGCCGCTCACCAGCGGGCGCTGCTCGGTGCGCTTTACATGGCCGTCGACCTTGCGGTCCGCCCAGTCGTTGATCACGCAGCCACCGGCGCGGGTCAGCACCACGCCCAAAACGAAAATCACGATATTGATCAAAGAGGGCGAGCCTTTGCCGGCGATCCACAGCGCCCACAGCGTCGGCCACAGCAGCAGGTAGATGCCGATGGGCTTGTCCATGCGGGTCAGCTGAATGAAATCCCAGGCCCTGGGGTTCAGGTGGTTCAGGGACTTGAGCAGACGTTGGTACATCAGCAGTTCTCCGGATGGGCATGCACCGCTTGCCACACGCTTGGCAGGAAGATCTCGGCCACCAATACGCTCAACGCGCCACGGTCAAAGCGCGACCGACGCGCCCATAGACCCTCGATCTGGCTGTCCTTGGGTAGCCATTGGCGTGGGTAGCGGCACACCTCTATGGCTTGGCGGCTGAATGCGTGTTCGCTGAACAGCAATTCACCGAGTGGGCGGCTGCCCAGTGCGTCCATGTGCAAGCCGTCACCTTGCAAGGTGCTGCGGGCGGCCACGCAACGCGCGAACAGCCAGGGCTGGCCGTTGCCGTGCAAATACGTTTCGCGTACCCAGCCGACGCTGGCTGGGGGCAGGTCGAGGGCTGCGCACTCGTCGTCGCGTAGCGGCTGCCAACCCTCAAATAGCGGCGTGATGCTGAAGCCATTGTTGGACAGGCGCGTCAGCCGCTGCGTCATTGACCCTTCATCAAACAGCCAATTGAGGATCAAAGGCGTGGGCAGGGGGCTCAGAAGGCTCTGGGTCAGCCATTGGCAAGCATCGGGAGGGTCGATTGAGTGCGGCACGGTGAGTCAGTATTGGCAGCAAAAGAGGCGGCGAGCTTACCATGGCGTCCCGGGTTTTTGCCGGTCTGAACCGGCTGTTTGCGTCGATCGTGCTTGCATCTGCCGGCCCCGATCAGTACAAAACGCCCTGAGCCGCACGGCAATGCGAGTCTATCGACCGTCGGCCAAGATGCCTGGACCCTGAGGAAGTAAGTAATGAAGAAGTGGCAATGTGTAGTCTGCGGCCTTATCTACAACGAAGCGGATGGCTGGCCGGATGACGGAATCGCACCGGGCACCCTGTGGCAGGACGTCCCGGAAGACTGGCTGTGCCCGGACTGCGGCGTGGGCAAAATGGATTTCGAAATGATCGAAATCGGCTGATTTTTGGTTTTCAGATAAGTACTACAAGGAGAAGGGAATGAACGCACCTGTCGTGATCATCGGCACAGGATTGGCCGGTTACAACGTGGCCCGGGAGTTTCGCAAGCTCGACAGCGAGACCCCCTTGCTGCTGATCACCGCAGATGACGGGCGCTCCTACTCCAAGCCCATGCTCTCCACTGGTTTTGGCAAGAACAAGGAAGCCGATGGCCTGAGCATGGCTGAACCTGGCGCCATGGCCGAGCAACTCAAGGCCGAAGTGCGCACCCACACCCGTGTCAGCGGCATTGACCCTGGCCACAAGCGCTTGTGGATTGGTGAGGAAGCGGTGGCTTACCGCGACCTGATCCTGGCCTGGGGCGCCGAAACCGTACGTGTACCGGTGGAAGGTGATGCGGCTGAGCTGATTTTCCCGATCAATGACCTCGAAGATTACGCACGCTTCCGTACCGCCGCTGCCGGTAAGCGCCGTGTGCTGTTGCTCGGCGCGGGCTTGATCGGCTGTGAATTCGCCAACGACCTGATTCTGGGCGGTTATGAAATCGACCTGGTGGCACCTTGCGAGCAAGTCATGCCGACCTTGCTGCACCCGGCCGCCGCAGCAGCGGTACAGGCCGGACTGCAAAGCCTCGGCGCGCGCTTCCACCTGGGCCCGGTGCTCAATCGGCTGCAGCGCACTGCTGATGGCCTGGAAGCCCATTTGTCGGACGGTGAAGTGATCGCCTGCGACCTGGTGGTCTCAGCCATCGGCCTGCGCCCGCGAGTGGATCTGGCAGCCGCCGCCGGCCTGCAGACCAATCGCGGAATCATGGTGGACCGCCACCTCAAGACCTCCCACGCCAATATCTACGCCCTGGGCGACTGCGCCGAGGTCGACGGCCTGAACCTGCTGTACGTGATGCCGCTGATGAGCTGCGCCCGTGCCCTGGCCCAGACCCTGGCCGGCAACGCCACGGCAGTCAGCTACGGCCCGATGCCGGTGACCGTCAAGACGCCGGTCTGCCCGCTGGTGGTCTCGCCACCGCCACGGGGCACCGAAGGCGTTTGGAGTGTTGAAGGCGAAGGCGCCGATATCAAGGCCCTGTGCCGCGATGCCAGCGGCCGCCTGCTGGGCTATGCCCTGACCGGCAGCGCCGTGATGGAAAAACTCGCCCTCAATAAAGAACTTCCGCCGTTACTGGCGTAAATACCGGTCGTTCTGTCGGAATAACCGCGTTTTTCACCCTAGAAAGGTCGCCGCGAGACTGGCGCGGCGTCCGATGGCATGCCATCCTCACTCCCGTCTGCCGCAGAGTAGAGCCTGCGGCGCTTTGGGCGCTGCTCCAGAAGAGAGCAGCACGGACATAACAACAAAAAACCGTCAAAGAGGCTTCACTTATGCGTAAACCAGAACTCGCAGCCGCCATCGCTGAAAAAGCGGATCTCACCAAAGAACAGGCCAACCGCGTCCTCAACGCCGTTCTCGAAGAAATCACCGGCGCCCTGCACCGCAAGGACAGCGTCACCCTGGTTGGCTTCGGCACCTTCCTGCAACGCCACCGCGGCGCCCGCACTGGCAAAAACCCTCAAACCGGTGAGCCGGTGAAAATCAAGGCCAGCAACACGGTTGCGTTCAAGCCAGGCAAATCGCTGAAAGACACTGTTAACGCGTAAGAGCGTTACCGTCTCGAAGGGGGCGGGGTGGTAGGAGAGATGGGCACGCCGACTGGGTCGGGTGCCCATTTTTTGTAGGCTGGAGAATGTCTGGCCAGTAGTAACCTCCCGGTTACAACTCCCCCCAAGGATCAAATTTATAAGTGGCATCCAACGGTGTGAACGCTAGCCCAAAGAGCGCCTTGGATTCGAACATCGCCTTGAATTCAGCCGAACAGACCGTTTCGTTAATATCCGTGCATAGAAACAGGTGTTGATGAATACCCGGTTTTATCTTGAATGATTCGATGGACTCAAAAACGATAGCGGGTACATCACTTTCTTCTGGTGTCTTGAGTTTGCCGGTGTATTTGTCGCGGTCGATGGTGAATACCGAATGCTCAAGATCAAGCAGGCTGAGTCGGGCGGTCGGAACGAAAAGGTTGTAGCGTTTTTCAGGTGTTTTTTTTCCTTTTAACTCTATCTCGACCTGACGCGTGATATGAGGAATTTCGAGCGTTGCGCAGATGTTCAAGACGGCATCTGTCGCCAGCAACTCCTCAATCATGAGGTCCGCTTTCAACTCCTTGATCTTGGCCTTGACTTTATAAGCGCTAGCAAACTGACTCTCATCCGGTGTTTCTGAAGGGTAATGAAACTCCGGGACGCCAGGAGTCCAGTCCGACTCAAAGAAGCTGGGCGCATCCGTCCCGTTGGTGTGATAGTTCACGATGAAGAAATCAGCGCTGGCGCCGGTCATAAAAGTCGTCCTGTAACTGCATCAGTTTTGAAGAGGCCATTCTGCAGCCCGCCGCTCGCCCATTTTTGGATGTTCGAGACTTCCAGTGCGAGGTCCATATCAGATAACCCGGCTTGTTGTTTGTTCAAGCTCCTGAGCCTGTCCCTGACAGCATCGGTGTACTTGTTATGGTTCGACCAATGTCCAGGAAGCTGCGTTTTAGCGGCAAGGTCCTTTGATCCTGGCAGGAAAGCACCGTTGGAGGCGCCATCCGGGTCCCAACCTATCTTTTTCAGCCTGGAGAACATTTTGCCGAACTCTTTGTGTTTGATCAGCTCCTCGGGTATCAGGTGATGGTTGGCCATACCGTCACCTTTGCGAGCCCCATGTTCTTGCCTAGCTTCGTCGAGCACCAGCCCAGTGGGTCACTCCAGCCCAGAGGGTTGGTGGCGTACTGATAGAGGTTAATACCGCCCAGCAATCCAACCGGGTCTTCTGTAGTGAATCTGCCGATATCGGGGTCATAAAGATAAAGGGGGCAGATTTATTTATAGTCCCTATCCGGATTAAATAGATCCGTCCCATTTATTGTTGTCCCCTTTATTGTTCAGACTTGGATACCTTTGGAGCAGTCTACGAATCGAAGACCTTTAAGCTGGGATGCTTCGCATTGCTGCTTGAACTGCTGGGAAACAAAGATGCGTTGTGAACTTTCCTTAGCTCTCACGATATGGTGATTGCCTAAGGTAGCAGGTGGCAGACTTTGAAGCGTGGTGAATTTCAGAGGACCATCCGGCATAAAACTGAACATGGGACCATATAGAGAGTTATTCAAATCAATACAAGGAAGTACCTGGATCACATTGAATACATAGTAACCTTCCAGCTTTTCTTCTTTTAGATAAACGTTGGCAGGAAAAAGCTGAGCGTCTTTCGGGAATTTGCGCAGTACGTTGGCCATTGCCTCGCTTACAAATTCAAGCGTGTCACTTTGAAGAAGATCGAAGGACATTAAGCGAGATGCGCTGATCTTATTTTTATTTCTAAAGGTTGGGGTGGTAGCAATTGATGATTACTCTTCTCCACTAATAAACAATAAACATAGAGGCTGGTCTGGCTGTATTTATGCTCCTGCAATAACCGCAGTCCATCCCACACAAACTGCGTTTCTCCCAGCGTATATCCGTCACTGCCATGCTCGGTTTTTTCGATGCGTCGGCCCAGCGGGTCGTAGGTCATTCGCACGACGCTGCCGTCATCGTTACGCACTTCAACCAAACGGCTTTCAGCATCGTAGGTAAACCGCTGCACGCCCCGTTTCGCGCTGCGTTTTTCGATCATCCGCCCAAACGCGTCATAGCGATAACGTTTGTCCTGATAGGTCAGCAACTTGTTATGCACCACCAACCCGGCACCCGCCTGCGGGCCATCTAGCAGGTTGGCGGCGGCGTCGTAGGCGAAGGTTTCACGCTGGCCGTGCAGGCTGTCCTGG
Source organism: Pseudomonas sp. MYb541 (assembly GCF_037479595.1). Taxonomy (NCBI): domain Bacteria; kingdom Pseudomonadati; phylum Pseudomonadota; class Gammaproteobacteria; order Pseudomonadales; family Pseudomonadaceae; genus Pseudomonas; species Pseudomonas sp. MYb541. The sequence goes on from NZ_JBBGYS010000034.1 coordinate 65,265, forward strand.
CAGGCGATGATGCGGCCGGTGGCGTCGTAGTGCAGCAGTTGGCGTTGGTCGCGGTGTTTTTCCCGATCACGCCCCAGGCGGCCGATCAGGTTAACGGCCGGGTCATAGTCGAAGTGTTTTTGCTGGGCGGCCGGCAGTTGAGTAGGCTGGCCATTGGGGCGCCGTATCCGTGAGCGCAGGCGGCCGCTGCCGCGTGCTGATCTGGCCTTGGGTACGCAGAACTTCGCGGTGTAGACGGTCGCGCTTAAAGTCGCTGATGACGCGGCCGTCGAGGTTGATCTGGTGCAGGTGGCCGCCGCCGCAGTACAGGCGATTGAGCCAGCGGCCGTCGGGTCATATAGTCTGGGCTCACTATCAAGTGTGGCCTGGTATCCAGAATAGGTTTTTACCTCCGGATTTAATGATTTTCTCAACCAGTTCAGTAAATGATTTTGCGATCAGTGTGCTCTCATCGGCCGTCGGGTAACTGTCCCAGAATGAGTCGTAGCAATAGCCAAATTGCGGGCCGGGTGTCAGATCAATTGAAATTATTTGATCTTCACATTTAACCAGCGCGTACCAGTTAGCGGAGTCTGGGTCCTCCAAGTCTTCGTTCATGACGACAAAGTCGGAACGTTCCAGCTCTGGCGCCTGAATCGTAAAGCTGTACTGTGCCCTTGGATAGAAAACAGCGCTGCTGTAATGCTTATAAAAATCGGCCAAGTCATCGGGGACGAGATTACTCGGCAACCCAGTAGAAGGTGCTGTCGTGCAGTCAGAATTCTCTATCAAATCAACGATTTTACTCAGGCTCATCTTCCGCATCCCTTCCGCAGGTAGTTTTTCATTGCTTTGTTGTACAAACCGCGTGAAGCCTTCGGGAAACCTTTAGCTTCGGCGGCCTTAAACATTTTGTTGGAAAGTCTGAGTATTTCGAATTTCGATACCTTCTTCCAATCGAAACCTTTAAAGCCCCGTTTCCCGGTTTTCTTCTGAACCCAGTCTTTAGCAACCTCTTTGGTCGCATTGTGTTGATCTACAGTCATCACTACGGTTGGTGTCTGGCCGTTTCGAGATACGTAGTCCTTGATGTTGTGCTTGGACCACGCATCGAGTATCCCGTGATGTTTCTCGAAGCCAGGTGCGCTTTTTCCATAATCTATAATGTCACCCGGTTTTGCCGGTGCCCAGCCCAGTGGATCGATCCACGTGATGGGATTCGGTGAGTATTGATAGAGATTGATGCCACCCGCCAACCCAATCGGATCCGGCGTCGTAAACCGTCCCACATCCGGATCATAAAACCGAAACGTGTTGTAGTGCAGTCCGATCTCTCGATCCAGATACTGCCCCTGAAACCGTAGATTTTGCTCTTCGATAAAGTACGGTTCACGCATCTCCCCAACCGTATTCCCCCACACCCGATACCGCGCCTGCCACACTGTCTTCCCGTCGGCTTCAGTCAGTTGCTCCGGCAACCCGTTCAGGTCGTTGTGGTAGTAGCGCACACTTTGATGCTCGCCCGTCCCATCCACTCGGGCTAGCGGCGCATAGCTGTCTTCTTCATAGATGTAGAGGCTGGTCTGGCTATGCCGATGCTCCTGCAACAGGCGCAAACCTTCCCAATCGAATCGGGTTTCACCCAGCGGGTAGCCGTTGTTGTCATGTTCGGTTTTAGCGATGCGCCGGCCAAGCGGGTCATAGGTCATTTTCACAACCGTTTCCCGTCCTTCCTTCTGGCTCCGCACTTCGATCAACCGGTGCTCGGCGTCGTAGGCGAAGCGTTGCAAGCCACGTGCAGCGCTGCGTTTTTCGATCATTCGACCAAAACCGTCATAACGGTAGCGCTTGTCCTGATAAGTCAGCAGCTTGTTATGCACGACCAGCCCTGCACTGGATGGCGGCCCGTCCAGCAAGTTGGCGGCGGCGTCGTAGGCGAAGGTTTCCTGCTGGCCTTGAGCGTTGTCCTGGCTGGCGATGATGCGACCGGTCGCGTCGTAGTGCAGCAGTTGACGCTGGTCCCGATGCTTGTCGCGGTCGCGTTCCAGGCGACCGATCAGGTTATCGGCCGGGTCGTAGTCGAAGTGTTTTTGCTGGGCGGCCGGCAGTTGCGTGGGCTGGCCATTGGGGCGGCGTATCCGTGAGCGCAGGCGGCCGCTGCGATCGTATTCGCTGCGCGTGGTGATCTGGCCTTGGGTACGCAGCACTTCGCGGTGCAGGCGGTCGCGCTCGAAGTCGCTGATGACGCGGCCGTCGAGGTTGATCTGGTGGAGGTGACCGCTGCCGTAGTACAGGCGATTGAGCCAGCGGCCATCGGGCAGTTGGGTCTGGATCAGGTTGCCGAGTTCATCGTAGTGATGGTTCAGGCTGCCGGCAGCGCTTTGTTCGGTAATCAGTTGACCAAGCGGATCGTAGGCAAAGGCCAAAGCCTGGGTGGTTTCATCATTACCTGTGAAAGTGACGGCGGTGAGCTGGTCCACCGGATCGTAGGCGTATTCGGTACGGCCATCATCGGTAACTTTCACCAGCAAGCGACCAACCGCATCGCGTTCCAGGCGATGCACGATAGGGGACGGCACTGCCAGTCCTTCATTCGAGGGAACGTACTCTAAGGCAGCCAGATTATCCAACGCATCATAGTCATAACGTCGAGCACTGCCGTCCAAGTCTTGCTGTTCCGTGAGGCGGTCTCCCTCGTCCCAGGCAAAACGGTAGCTTTCCGCGTTTTCATTGGTCAGGGTTTGTAACCGACCATAGGCGTCGTAGCGGAACTCAATTTGCCTGCCGTGGGCATCTATTCGTTGGCGCACTTGCCCGCGACGGCCGTATTGGTAGCGAGTGGTGTGACCCGCAGCGTCGGTCCAGCCGATCAACAGACCGCTGGTGTCGCGCAGGTACAGCTCGGTGCGACCGTCCGGCAATTCAGTTTGCAGCAAGCGGCCTTGGCAATCGTGTTGATAACGTTGCCGTTCGCCCAAGGCGTCGATGACTACCTGCAAGTGGCCCTGGCGATCGTACTCAAACGCTGTGGGGTACCCCGAACAATCGACATGCTGAATTAACTGTCCGGTTTCATTCCAACGCAGAGTTTTGCTTTTGCCCGTGGCGTCGATGATCTCCACCACCTGACCAAACTTATCGTAGCGATACCGTGTGACATGCCCCAAGGGGTCGATTTCACTGACGCAATTACCCCGTTGGTCGTACTGATATTGCCACGCGTGGCCTGCCGCATCGGTCTCCACTAAGGGCAGCGACCAATGCTCCAGCCACAATGTGGATTCGATACGCCCCAACGGATCCTGAGTGCTGCACAGGTTGCCGGATTCATCGTAGCCGAACTGCCATTTACCGCCTTGAGGATCAATTGCACCGAGCAACTGGCGCTCGTCGTTCCACTCGAATTGCCAAGTCTTCCCCAGATTGTCGGTGTACTCGGTGATCTGGTACTGCGGGTTCCAGCGGCGCGTGCTGACGCGTTGCAAGCCGTCTGTAATATGGGTCACACCGGCCGACAGGTCATAGTCGAATCGGTACTCGTCACCTTCGTCGGTCCAGTGCCGCACCACACGCCATTCGCTATCGTCCACGCATTCCCACTGGTAGTAGCAACGTAGCCCGGCGGGTAGTTGGTGCTCGACCATGCGCTGGCCAGCGTCATAGGCGAAGCGACGTTGCACGTTTGTGGCGGCGTCGCGAACTTCGGCCAGGTCGCCGCGAGTGTCGTAGGCATAGCTGACGAGGGTTTCTCGACTGTGATCGGGGTACACGCGATCGACTCGCTCTACCCGCGCCGGCCATTGTTGGCTATAGCCCAACTCGACGCGCACATGATCGAAAGTATCTCGTAATTGGTTCAGCCGACCCTGGGCGTCATAATCGAGAAAAATGCGGTTGTCATTGCGATCCCCTAACTGGCTGAGGCGCAGTTGCGAAGGGGTGTCTGGCGTTGGCTCGAACAGTCGATAGAGTCCATCAACGCTTTCAATCAGTAGTTGGCCATTGGTATTGCGCCGCACGCTCAAGCCTTCACCGGCGCTGAATACAGCTCCACCCAGCGGGATCACGCCCATGTCGATCTGGCGCGCTTGCTCATCGGTATAGACCAGTCGCTCGCCACCTTCGGGGTGTGCGCCAATCTCGACAAACACTTCGTAGATCACGCTCCAGCTGGCGCCGAACAGGCCATTTCGACGTTCGTCTCGGCTGCTGTAGTAGCGCTGCCATTCGATAGGGAGAAGGCCGGGCAAGGCGAAGTCCAGGTCGTCCTCGCCATCAAGTATTTTCGCGCCCGTCGAGCTATGCACCGGGTTGGGCGAGCCAACCACTGCAGAGGAAATGGCGTTGGTAACCTGGCTGGTGCCCCACGACACCAGTCCGCCCACCACCATGCACGGCAGCTTGCTGAAGAACTTCGAACCACCGCCGCGCAGCATCAACAGTGCTGTCACCGCCAACCCAACACCCGGCGTCTTGCCGCTGCGAATCTCGCGGACCACCACCGGACTACCGCCAATGCGCACGTTGCTGGAGATCATCCCCGATTCGACAATCGAAGCATCGCAGGTGCTGCGGTCACCGCTACGGGCGGCTGGCTGACCGTTGATAGTGACCTTGCTGGAGCCTTCGGCAATAAACTGCGGCGGCATCGGCGGATGCTTGGTGCAGATCACGATATCCAGCGGCTTGGGTACTGCGCCTGGCGCAGGAACCGCTACTGTGGGGCGCCACATCTGCGAGAAAAAACCCTTGGCCATGTCCAGGTAGCTGGCTTCTTCGGGACTGCCACCTTCGGCGAGTTGCGAGCTAACCGGACCGATAGCACCTGCGGCACGTGCAGACGGTATGCCGTTGGTGAAGGTGTTGTGTGAGCCGGTGGCGATCGTCGCCATCACCACCGGCGGAAATAACGCGTTGCCTATCCAGTCGCAAACCTTTGTCAGTCCCTTGTCCGCCCCCGTCTTGCTCATGCCGATACCGACGATGATTCCCACCACCGCGCCGAGCACAAAACAGCCGAGGCCGCCGGTAACGACGGTAATACCGGTCGCGGCCACGATCGCAGCAGTGGCTACCGCTGTAATAGCGATATTGGCTGCGATTTCCAGCACGCCGCCCAGGATGTCGGCCATAACCGAGGTGTGTAGCAGGCTGTCGCCGAGGCGTGCCGCCCAGAGTGCGTCAGACATGGAGGAAGGGCTTCAAGGCTTCGGATTCAGCAGCAGGGTGTTTTTGATCGTTGCCCAGTGGACATTTTCAGCGTCGCCCAGAGGCTGGGCTTTGACATAGCTCAGGGCAAGCATCTGCTGGGTGCCCGGTACAACCAGCGCCAACTGGTATTGATAGATACGCTCGGCGCCCTTGCTGAACTGGTTATGTACTTCGATGGCGTCGACATCCTGCGCCGCGCCCACGCGAACTACCTGCGCCGGTTGGTAGCGCAAGTCTTGCACCTGTTTCTCGAGTTTGACCAGTTGGCCTTCGAAGTTGCTTTGCAGTGTTTCACCATCGCCGAGCAGGCTACGGCTGACGATCAACGATGTGCCTAGCGCGGCGAACTTCAGGATATTGACGGACGCATCCTGCACCTCATCGCTGGGCAGTGTGAATTGCAGTTCATTGAGTCGATAGGTCATGAAACTAGGATCTCGTTATTGGCCGGAAGGCGGCTTTGGAAACATGGAATTGACGGCAGCGTCGATTTCGCCTTTGACCCCTTGGCCCATGGGCGTAGTGCCGCCCTTACCGCCAATGTTCAGGTGCAAGTTGCCCCCGGTGTTGATCTCGGAGCTGCCTTCGGAGTACACGTTAATCTGCACGCCGGTGAGGTTGATCTGCCCGCTGGCGTTGAGCTCCAGCACGCTCTTGCCACAGACCAGACGCAGGTTTTCACCCACTTCGATCAGATAGCTTTTACTGATGGCATCGGTCTTGCTGAACCCCACCATGAGCATGTCGTCATGCTTGACCGCACGCACGCGGTCGTTGCCGACCGTTACTACCTCGTCATGCCCAATGCTCTTATTCCGGTCATGCCCCACCGAATGGCTTTCATCCACCTCGACCACGATGTCCTGATTACGCTCGGCATGGATGTACAACTGCTCCAACCCCTTCTTGTCCTCCATACGGATTTCATTGAAGTTGGCCGGCGTGCCGCCCTTGCTCGAACGGCTTTTCATGCCGCTCTGGGTGGCGTTTTCCGGCAGGTCGTAAGGCACGGTCTGCTCGGCGTTGTAGACCCGTCCGGTGATGATCGGCCGGTCGGGGTCACCTTCAAGGAAGCTCACAATCACTTCCTGGCCGATCCGTGGAATCTGCATCGAGCCCCAGTTCTTGCCGGCCCAGGATTGCGAGACACGAATCCAGCATGAGCTGTTTTCGTTGGACTGGTCGTGGCGGTCCCAATAGAAATGCACCTTCACCCGGCCGTACTGGTCGGTCCAGATTTCCTCGCCTTTGGGGCCGACCACCAGCGCGGTCTGCGGGCCTTTGACGATAGGGCGGTGGGTGCTGGCCAACGGGCGGAAGCTCTGCTGGGCGTCGATGCAGGTGAGGCTGCTTTCGAACTGTGCCGAGCCCGAACCGCCGCCGCTTTCCAGGCTTTCCTGGACGATGTAGTAGCGGCAGCCGACGATCAGGTATTCGCGGTTCTGGTCCTGGCGGCTGAAGCCGGTGAGGCTGAACAAATGGCCCGAACCCAGGCCACGGGCGTTGCCGCTGAATTCGATCTGCTCATGCAGGGTCTGCAGGGCTTCGATGCGGGTGCGGGCATAGTGCTCGCCGTCTTCGCTTTGCACGTAGGTGCCGGGGTAGTCGTACAGCGGATAGTCGCCGGCAGTGTGCGGGCGAGGCATGGCCGAGCGCACGTCGATGCTGGCGCTGGGGCGCTGGAAATCGTAGTCGTTGAGCTCCAGCGAACCCGGCTGCACTTCGTGCGCCAGGTGCCAGTTGTGCATATGGTCGCGTTCGCGCTGCTGCTCGTCCTTGGGGTAGTACGGGATCGACGCGTAGCCCGGCACCGTGGTGTGGGCGCCGTAGGCATCGGCCAGCACCAGTACATGGCGGTCCTGCTCATGGCGGAAGAAGTAGTAGATGCCTTCCTGTTCCATCAAGCGGCTGACGAAGTCGAAGCTGGTCTCGCGGTACTGCACGCAGTATTCCCACTCGCGGTACGGCCGGCTCAGGGCGTCTTCGAAGTCGGAAAACCCCAGGTCGCGAAACACCTGCTTGATGATCTGCGGGATGCTCAGGTTCTGGAAAATCCGGCAGTCGGAGGTGCGGCTGAGCAGCCAAAACCATGGGCGCAGCGTCACCTGATAACTGGCGAACTGACCCAGATCGATGTTCTGGCTGCACCGCGCGACGATGCCGTGGAAGTGCCGCTCGCCACCGTCCGCCAGTTGCAGGCCCACGCTCATGGGTTTGCCGAGCAACTGGTTGAGATCGATGTTGGCGTCCAGGGACGTCAGTTGCAGCTCGTAGTTGAACAGCCTGCCCAGCTCCTCGCCACCGCCCATTTCATTGAGCAGCAGCACATCCGGCCCGAGGGGGCTGGTGATTTTGGCCAGGCGTGAGGCTTGGTTGAATAGCATCGGGCGTCCTGTAAAGGTCTTGATTACTGAAGGAACCGAATCCAATGTGGGAGCTGGCTTGCCTGCGATAGCAATTGAACATTCAACATTGATGTTGACTGATACACCGCTATCGCAGGCAAGCCAGCTCCCACATTTTGACCGTGTTCCGTCAGGTCACTCGGCGTCGCTGAAGGTGTAGTGCAATTCATTATCCCGGCTGCTGATCCGCACCCCCGCCAGCGCCTTGCCTTCGAGCATGCGCGTGAGGAACTCACGACTCATGTCCGGCAGCAGGCTGTTGGTCAGAATGGTATCGATCATGCGCCCGCCGCTTTCGGTCTCGGTGCAGCGCGAGAGGATCAGGTCGACCACCGCGTCGTCGTAATCGAAAGCCACCTTGTGGGTGGTCTCTACGCGCTTCTTGATGCGGTCGAGTTGCAGGCGGGTGATCGCCTTGAGCATCTCGTCGCTCAGCGGGTAGTAAGGGATGGTCACCAGGCGGCCGAGCAACGCGGGCGGGAAGATTTCCAGCAGCGGCTGGCGCAAAGCCTTGGCGATTTCTTCCGGTTCAGGAACGTTCGCCGGGTCTTTGCACACGTGGGAAATCAGCTCGGTACCGGCGTTGGTGGTCAGCAGGATCAGGGTGTTCTTGAAGTCGATCACCCGGCCTTCGCCATCTTCCATCACGCCCTTGTCGAACACCTGGAAGAAGATCTCATGCACGTCCGGGTGGGCTTTTTCCACCTCGTCCAGCAGCACCACGCTGTAGGGTTTGCGTCGTACGGCTTCGGTCAGCACCCCGCCTTCGCCGTAGCCGATATAACCCGGTGGCGCGCCCTTGAGGGTCGACACCGTGTGGGCTTCCTGGAATTCGCTCATGTTGATGGTGATGACGTTCTGCTCACCGCCGTACATGGCTTCGGCCAGGGCCAGGGCAGTTTCGGTCTTGCCCACGCCGGAGGTGCCAGCCAGCATGAACACGCCAATCGGCTTGCTCGGGTTGTCGAGGCCGGCGCGGGAGGTCTGGATGCGCTTGGCGATCATCTGCAGGGCATGGTCCTGGCCGATGATGCGTTTTTTCAGGTGCTGGTCGAGGTTGAGCACCGTCTCCAATTCATTGCGCGCCATGCGGCCCACCGGGATGCCGGTCCAGTCGGCGACCACCGAGGCCACGGCCTGGTAATCCACGGTGGGCAGGATCAGCGGGGTTTCGCCTTGCAGGGCGGTGAGGCGCTGTTGCAGGTCGACCAGTTGGGCGCGCAGCTCATCGTTGCCACTGTCCACCACGCCCGCCTTTTCACGCAGCGTTGCACGGGTGGCTAGCAACTCGTCCACCAAGGTTTTCTCTTCAGCCCAGCGGCTTTCCAAGGTCGCCAGACGCTCACGCTCAGCGCTCAACAGCGCCTCGGTGTTGGTTTGGCGCGCACCAATCGCAATGCCGATGGCATGCTCACGGGCGATGATTTGCAACTCGGTTTCCAGCGCCTCGATGCGACGACGACTGTCGTCCACCTCCGCCGGCACCGCGTGCAGGCTGATGGCGACGCGAGCGCAGGCGGTGTCCAGCAGGCTCACGGACTTGTCCGGCAGCTGGCGCGCCGGGATGTAGCGGTGGGACAGTTTCACCGAGGCTTCCAGCGCTTCGTCGAGAATCTGCACCTGGTGATGCTTTTCCATGGTCGACGCCACGCCACGCATCATCAGCAGCGCTTTGTCTTCCGACGGCTCGGCGACTTGCACCACTTGGAAGCGACGGGTCAGGGCCGGGTCTTTCTCGATGTGTTTCTTGTACTCGGCCCAGGTGGTCGCGGCCACGGTACGCAAGGTGCCGCGGGCCAAGGCAGGCTTGAGCAGGTTGGCTGCGTCACCGGTGCCGGCGGCGCCGCCGGCACCCACCAGTGTGTGGGCTTCGTCGATAAACAGAATGATCGGCTTGGGCGAGGCCTGCACGTCTTCGATAACCTGACGCAGGCGCTGTTCGAACTCGCCTTTCATGCTCGCGCCGGCTTGCAGCAGGCCTACATCGAGGCTGCGCAGTTCCACGTCTTTCAAGGCTGGCGGCACGTCGCCGGCGACGATACGCAGGGCGAAGCCTTCGACCACGGCGGTCTTGCCCACCCCGGCTTCACCGGTGAGGATCGGGTTGTTCTGGCGACGACGCATAAGAATGTCGACCAGTTGGCGGATCTCTTCATCACGGCCAACAATCGGGTCGAGCTTGCCACTGCGGGCCTGTTCGGTCAGGTCGACCGTGAAGCGCTTGAGGGCTTCCTGCTTGCCCATCGCGCTCGGTGCCATGGCACCGCTGGCTTCACCGGGCACGGCACCGGCATTGAAACCATCACTGGCGCTCAGCGCGTTCTCCGGCGAATCACCGACGTACTCGTCGAAACGCTCGCTCAGGGCCTCGGCCTTGATCTTGTCGAACTCGGCAGACAAGCCCAACAGCGCATGGCGCAGGCTTGGCGTCTTCAGGATACCGAGTACCAGGTAGCCGGTACGCACCTGGCTTTCACCAAACATCAGGCTGCCGTAGACCCAACCGCGTTCCACGGCTTCTTCCACATGGGAGGACAGGTCGGTGATCGACGTCGAGCCACGCGGCAAACGGTCCAGCGCTTCGGTCAGGTCACGGGCCAGGCGCGCCGGCTCCACGTTGAACTGACGGATGATGCGGTGCAGGTCCGAGTCCTGCAATTGCAGCAACTGGTGGAACCAGTGGGCCAGTTCCACATACGGGTTGCCCCGCAGTTTGCAGAACACGGTGGCGGCTTCGATGGCCTTGTAGGCCACGCTGTTGAGTTTGCCGAACAGTGCGGCGCGACTGATTTCACCCATGCTCTGGATTCCTTGAGGTGGTGGCGTGATCGGCGTAATGCCGGGCCAGGATTAGGTCGTTGGCGTCATGCTCGGGCTTGCCGAGCCAGGTGTTGAAGCCCAGGCGGAACTGACCATTGAGTTGCAGCGCCGGCACTTCGGGTTGTTGCAAAACCAGGTTGAGGTCCCAGTCCAGTTCATGGCCCAGGTACTCGGCCACCCACGCCACCAACTCGTTGAACGGCTGGTGGCCAGGCAGCATGCCCATGTAGTCATCCAGCGTGAGCGGCCCCAGGCGGATGCGGAATTTGTGTTGGCGGTCCCACACGAAACTGCCCAGGCAAAAGTTCACGCCCAGGCGGTTGGCGCTCACGCTGACGCGGCTGCGCTCGGGCAGCTCCAGCCATTGGCCGACGTACTCTTCAATCTCCACCGGCAGGCCGAAGTACTCGCTGAGAATGGCTTTCAGGCCGTCTGGATAGCGGGTTTGCGCCGACAGGTGGCCGCTGTAATGCAGCTTCGCGGTGTCCGGGATGAGCCCCTGATTCAGCAGGCTCGGCATGCCCCGTCCACTCAGGGCGGCGAGGCGCGCGGACCAGTAATCATCGTCAGGACGGTCGTGGCTGACTGTCGGCCGCGCCTCGGCCCAGGCCCGGTAAAACAGGCTGAGCAGGCGATGGTGGAACACATCGAGGAACTGTTTGCTGGTGCTGTCGGCGTTGTTGCGCTGACGCTCGCGCACGTACTCGGTGATGTGCAGCGGCAGCGGGCCATTGGGGCCGCCAAGGCCGAAGAAGAATTGCTCCAGCCGCGCCGGCTTGCCGTCGCCACCGGGATCGACCGAGGCCAGGGTGGCCGGCGCAAAGGTGCAATCGGCCTGTTGCCCCAGGCGCAGCGGGTCATCCGCCAGGCGCAGGGAATGGCCCAGGCGCGGCAGGTCTGGCGATTCGCACTCGATACGGCGCAGCGCCTGGAAGAAATCGTATTCCCAGGGCTCCTGATGCATCGCATCCAGGGTACTCACAGGGTCGGACGACGTCCGGGCTTGGCTTTCCATCGCATGATCTCGCCGCGTTCGGTGGTACGGATCACCGTCTCGGTAAAACTGTTGATCGACACGTAGCGTGCCAGGAAGCGTTCCAGCACCGCACCGAGCAGGAACACGCCGGTGCCGCGAAACGCGTTTTCATCGAATTCCAAGGTGATTTCCAGGCCACGGCCAAACACGATCGGGCCGGGCATCGGCAAACGTCGGGTCACGGCTTTGCTGCTGACCTCGCGCAGGCCTTCGATCTGCAACTGCAGGGCGGCGTCGTTGCTGTCGCCGTACAGGCGCAGCAGTTCGCGTAAGGCCGCCGCGCCTTGGCCCTGTTCGCTCAGGGACAGGTAGTTGAGCGACAACTGGCTGATCAAGCGCCAGGCCTTGGCGTCATGGGCATGGCTGGCGCGTGGGCGGCTCGGGCCTGCCACACAACGCACGGACAGCACCGGGGCGCTGTCGGCCAGGGTGAAGTCGGTCTTGCCGTTGCCGATGCTCATGAACAGGGGCAAGTCGCGGTTAGTGCAAAGCGCAGTCACGCCGAGTTGGCGCAAGTCATGGCCGTAGGGCGATTGGCGACTGTCCACCAGGCTGACAAAGGTCTCACTGCCCACATAGGTGGAGCGTGGGCCGTTGCGGCGCTGGTCGCTGGATAAGACGCGGGGCTCCCGGCGTACGGTGTAATACGCCTGGTCGCGGCCGTAGCGTGATGGATCACGCACGGCATAGAACGGCAAAAACGGCTGCTCCGGCCCGGTACCGTGACCGGTGATGCCGCTCAACGAGTGAATCTCGAAGTCCATCGGCCGCGTGCGGTCGGCGATCACATGGTGTTCGTTGACCCGGTCGGACAAGTGGATGCGGTCCACGCGCTTGGGGAACAGGTTGATTGCTGGCGTGCAGAACGGCAGGAACTGCGCCGCGCCGACGCTGCCTTCCAGGCTCGGCTCATGACGGTCGAACAACACGATCAATTCCAGCTCCTGGCCATCGCAGCGTTTGACCGCACGGCTCAGTTCAGCGAACTCGACGAACAGGTAACGGTGGGGCAGGGCGAAGTATTCCTGCAACAGGCGATAGCCCTGGAACGCGCGTGCGACCACCGGCATGGCGGCGTCGGCATCGTCAAAACCACGGGAGCGCAGTGCATCCTGCGCCAGGCGCTCGACCCAATCGCCACCCGGCTTGCGTGCAAACACCGCGCAGGCATTGCCCAGCAGTTGTTCGTAGAGGCGGAATGGTTGCTCGTCGGCACCGCTGAGGTAGAGCGGCAGGTTATCCAGGTCAAGGCTGTTGAACGGCAATTCGGCGCCGGTGCGCAGGGTCAGGCGCAGGCCGGCCTTGGCTTTTGGCTCACTGGCGGCCAGGCGACCCAGCACGGCGGCAGGGTTGCCGAAGTATTCGGCATTGCTGACCTGCAACGGCCACAGCGTCACCGGGTGCGCGGTGCGGTACTCGCAGCAGGTCTGGGTTTCGCGGCCCAGCGCAGCGCGCAATACGGTGTCGCGAGGCAGCGGGAAACCACTGGCCAGCGAACCTTCATCCGGGTCGGTCTGCAATTGCACCACGGTCATCGACGGCGTGGGTGCCAGGTAATGCGGGTAGGCGATTTCCAGCAGGTTGTGGGTGAAGGTCGGGTACTCGGCGTCGAGCTTGAGCTGCACGCGGGCCGTGAGGTAGGCAAAGCCTTCGAGCAAACGTTCGACGTACGGGTCGGCGCAGTCCATGCCGGACAGGGTCAGCCGACTGGCGATCTTCGGATATTCCTTGGCGAACTCGGCGGCGCTTTCGCGCACGTGGTGCAGTTCCTGGTTGTACAGCTCCAGCAGGCGCGGGTTCATGGGCGCCTCCGCTGGTCAGCGTTGACCACGCGTACGTGGCCCGATTCCAGGTCCAGGTCGGTTTGCAGCAGCAGGCGCAACGGCACGGGCTGTGCCCACAGGTCGCCTTCGATCTCGAAACTCAGCGCGTTATGGTTCATCTCGCCATGGCCGACACGGGCTTTGACCCGCAAGGTATGGCGCAGGATGCGCGGTTCAAAGGTAGCGATGGCCTGGTAGATCAACGCTTCCAGGGCCTTGATATCCACACTTGAAACACTGTTGCCCGCCAGCGCCGGCAGGCCGTAGTTGACCACCGAAGTACCGGCCGGTGTGTGCAGCGTGGCATCGGCATCGAGCAACGACGTGGTGTTGAGCAGCCACGCCAGGTCGCGCAGCACCGAGGCTTTCAATTGGGTCAGGGACAGCACGCGTTTGTCGGCGCTTTCCTTGGGGTTGGTTGGATCGTCGTCAGTCAACCGGTCCAACAGGGACGGTTGCAGACGGTCGCGGGAAGCGATTTCAGTGACCACCAAAGCGGCTCCACGGACGGGTGTGAGAGGGACAAGTGGGTTGTGGGGGGGGGGGGGGGGCCCCCCCCCCCCCCCCGGGGGGGGGGGGGGGGGGGGGGCGGCGCCCGGGCGGCCGCGGGGGGGGGGGGGGGGGGGGGGGGGGGGGCGGGGGGGGCGCGGGCGGGGGGGGGGGGGGGGGGGGGGGGGGGGGGGGGGTGGTTTGGGTGGGGGGGGGGGGGGGGGGGGGGCGGGGCCCCCCCCCCCCCCCCGGGGGGGGGGCCCCCCCC
>NZ_JBBGYS010000035.1:0-77188 GCF_037479595.1 Pseudomonas sp. MYb541
ATTGGATCTTCTCTAGGCTTTATTTACGTACTTGGGCACCAAACCCGCACGCAACCCCACGTCCCACCAGAAAATTCTTTCTGGTTATATAAACATTCTTAAATAGTATTTTTAAGAATATCCGCGCTTATCTACTATCGCCCTCACGCCGCAAGCAGTGCCGCCACTGCGAGGCACTATTCATTTCAGGAGCGAGACCATGAGCGCATCTCTACGTAGCGTCGACGGCCAGGACGAAGCAGCCATTTTGCGTGAGATCCAGAGCGCCTTGCGCGATCTGCGGTTTGGCGCGGTGGAAATCACTGTGCACAACGCTCAAGTGGTACAGATCGAACGCAAAGAAAAATTCCGTTTGCAGAACCCGGGTAACAAACCGAGCTAAGCACTGACGGCGATAGACCCGCACTTAATAAGAAAAAGCCAACACCCCAGAATTTCAGGAGCTTCTATGTCGTCGATTCGCCGTTATGCCTTGGCCGCCCTGGCCAGCGCCGTGTTTGCAGGTTCCGCCGTTGCCAAGGACTACGAGTTGCTCAACGTCTCGTACGACCCGACCCGTGAGCTGTACCAGGACTACAACGCTGAGTTCACCAACTTCTGGAAACAGTCCCACCCCGGTGACAACGTCAAGATCCAGCAATCCCACGGTGGTTCGGGCAAGCAAGGCCGCGCGGTGATCGACGGCCTGCGCGCCGACGTGGTCACCCTGGCCCTGGCCGGTGACATCGACGAAATCGCCAAGCTGGGCAAGACCCTGCCGGAAAACTGGCAGACTCGCCTGCCGGACGCCAGCACCCCGTACACTTCGACCATCGTGTTCCTGGTGCGCAAGGGCAACCCTAAAGGCATCAAGGACTGGGGCGACCTGATCAAGAAAGACGTGTCCGTGATTACCCCTAACCCGAAAACCTCCGGCGGTGCCCGCTGGAACTTCCTCGCCGCCTGGGCCTACGGCCTGAAATCCGGTGGCAGCGAAGCCAAGGCCCAGGAATACGTGAAAGAGCTGTTCAAGCACGTGCCTGTGCTGGACACCGGCGCTCGCGGTTCGACCATCACCTTCGTCAACAACGGTCAGGGTGACGTGTTGTTGGCCTGGGAAAACGAAGCCTTCTTGGCCCTGAAAGAAGACGGCGGTGCTGACAAGTTCGATATCGTTGTGCCTTCCCTGTCGATCCTCGCGGAGCCGCCAGTGGCCGTGGTCGACAAGAATGCCGAGAAAAAGGGTAACACCGAGATCGCCACCGAATACCTTAAACACCTGTACAGCCCGGCTGGCCAGGAGATTGCGGCGAAGAACTTCTACCGCCCACGCGATACAAAAGTGGCCGCCAAATACGCCCAGCAGTTCCCGAAACTGGACCTGGTGACTATCGACAAAGACTTCGGCGGCTGGAAAACTGCCCAACCGAAATTCTTTAACGACGGTGGCGTGTTCGACCAGATTTACACCGCGCAGTAACCCATACAATCTGGCGGCGCACGCTTTACCCTGTGGGAGCTGGCTTGCCTGCGATAGCATCACCGCGGTGTAACTGACATACCGAGGTGCTTGCATCGCAGGCAAGCCAGCTCCCACAGGACGTGTCTGTCTCCAGTGGTTTTCCCTTAACCAAGGACTCTTATGTCGCGTCGTATCTCCCCCGTCATACCCGGCTTCGGGCTGACGCTGGGCTACACCGTGGTGTACCTCAGCCTGATCGTACTCATCCCCCTCGCGGCGATGTTTGTACACGCCGCTCAACTTACCTGGGATCAGTTCTGGAACATCATCTCCGCACCGCGCGTGCTGGCGGCGTTGCAACTGAGCTTCAGCACCGCGCTGTACGCCGCGCTGATCAACGGCGTGATCGGTACGCTGCTGGCCTGGGTGCTGGTGCGCTACACCTTCCCCGGTCGCAAGATCATCGACGCGATGATCGACCTGCCGTTCGCCCTGCCCACCGCCGTTGCCGGTATCGCGTTGACCGCGCTGTACACGCCTAACGGCCTGGTCGGCCAGTTCGCCGCGGACCTGGGCTTCAAGATCGCCTACACCCCCTTGGGCATCACCCTGGCGCTGACCTTCGTCACGCTGCCGTTCGTGGTGCGCACGGTGCAGCCGGTACTGGCCGATATCCCCCGGGAAGTCGAAGAAGCCGCCGCCTGCCTGGGCGCCAAGCCGTTGCAGGTGTTCCGTCACATCCTGGTGCCCGCGTTGCTGCCTGCCTGGTTGACCGGTTTCGCCCTGGCGTTCGCGCGTGGCGTCGGTGAGTACGGCTCGGTGATCTTCATCGCCGGCAACATGCCGATGAAAACCGAGATCCTGCCGCTGCTGATCATGGTCAAGCTCGACCAATACGACTACCGCGGCGCCACGTCCATCGGCGTGTTGATGCTGGTGGTTTCCTTTGTCCTGCTGCTGCTGATCAACTTGTTGCAGCGGCGCATCGAACGTCCATAAGGAGGCGCGGAACATGTCCCAATCGTCTATTTCCGCCGCGTCCTCGGCCAACGCTGCCCGTCGTGGCAGCGCTGCATCGCGACGTATCCTGATCGGCCTTGGCTGGCTGGTGTTTGCGCTGTTCCTGCTGTTGCCGCTGTTTATCGTGGTGACCCAGGGCTTGAAGAACGGCCTCGGCGCGTTCTTCACCGCGATCCTCGAACCCGATGCGCTATCGGCGTTGAAACTCACGGTGATCGCCGTGGTGATTTCGGTGCCGCTCAACCTGGTGTTCGGCGTCAGCGCCGCCTGGTGCGTGAGCAAGTACTCGTTCCGTGGCAAAAGCATCCTGGTGACGCTCATCGATTTGCCGTTCTCGGTGTCGCCGGTGATCGCCGGCCTGGTCTATGTGCTGATGTTCGGCGCCCAGGGCTTTTTTGGGCCGTGGCTGCAGGACCATGACATCCAGATCGTGTTCGCCTTGCCCGGTATCGTGCTGGCAACCATCTTCGTCACCGTGCCCTTCGTGGCCCGTGAACTGATCCCGCTGATGCAGGAGCAGGGCACCCAGGAGGAAGAGGCCGCGCGCCTGCTCGGTGCCAACGGCTGGCAGATGTTCTGGCACGTGACCGTGCCGAACATCAAATGGGGCCTGATCTACGGCGTGGTGCTGTGTACCGCACGGGCCATGGGTGAGTTCGGCGCGGTGTCGGTGGTGTCCGGCCACATTCGCGGCGTAACCAACACCCTGCCGCTGCACGTCGAGATTCTCTACAACGAATACAACCACGTTGCCGCGTTTGCGGTGGCGAGTCTGCTGCTGATCCTGGCGCTCTTCATCCTGCTGCTCAAGCAGTGGAGCGAGAACCGTATTAACCGCCTGCGCGCCGGTGCGGCTGAGGAATAAGTCATGTCGATCGAAGTCCGTAATGTCAGCAAGAACTTCAACGCCTTCAAGGCCCTGAACAGCATCAACCTGGACATCCAGAGTGGCGAGCTGGTGGCGTTGCTTGGCCCGTCCGGCTGCGGCAAGACCACCTTGCTGCGCATCATCGCCGGCCTGGAAACCCCGGATGACGGCAGCATCGTGTTCCACGGTGAAGACGTGTCCGGCCACGACGTGCGTGATCGCAATGTCGGCTTTGTATTCCAGCACTACGCGCTGTTCCGCCACATGACCGTGTTCGACAACGTGGCGTTCGGCCTGCGCATGAAACCGAAGAACCAGCGTCCGAACGAAAGCCAGATCGCGGTCAAGGTGCATGAGCTGTTGAACATGGTGCAGCTGGATTGGTTGTCGGATCGCTACCCGGAGCAGTTGTCCGGTGGCCAGCGCCAACGTATCGCCCTGGCTCGCGCCCTGGCGGTCGAACCCAAAGTGCTGCTGCTGGACGAACCCTTCGGCGCCCTCGACGCCAAGGTGCGTAAAGAGCTGCGTCGCTGGCTGGCACGCCTGCACGAAGACATCAACCTGACGTCGGTGTTCGTGACCCACGACCAGGAAGAGGCCATGGAAGTCGCCGACCGTATCGTGGTGATGAACAAGGGTGTGATCGAGCAGATCGGTTCACCGGGTGACGTCTACGAAAACCCGGCCAGCGATTTCGTTTATCACTTCCTGGGTGATTCGAACCGCCTGCACCTGGGTGAAGACAAACACGTGCTGTTCCGTCCCCACGAAGTGTCGCTGTCACGGCATGAGCTGGAAGACCATCACGCGGCTGAAGTGCGTGATATTCGCCCGCTGGGCGCGACCACGCGTGTGACCTTGAAGGTCGAAGGCCAGAGCGAATTGATCGAAGCCGAAGTGGTGAAAGACCACGACAGCCTGACCAACTTGGCACGCGGCGAGACGCTGTTCTTCAAACCCAAGGTCTGGCAAAAAGCCTAAGTACCCATGGAGATCAATGTGGGAGCTGGCTTGCCTGCGATAGCAACACCTCGGTAGGACTATTAGACCGAGGTGATGCTATCGCGGGCAAGCCCGGCTCCCACCGTGGATCTTCATTAATCTTCAGACCGTGGCGCGTTTTCCTCTAACGGCCACCGGCCCCGAACGCTCCTCGATCTGTTGCTTGAGGTCATGGCGCAGCCCCAACAAAAACGCCAACTCCGCCACCACAAACAACGGCCCCACGATCAGCCCCGACACGTCATCCACAAACGCCGGCTTCTTGCCTTCGTAGTAATGCCCGACGAACTGAATCACCCAACCCACCACAAACATCCCAATGCCGCTGCTGAGCCACACCAACGTGCTCTGCGCCGCCAGCACATGCCCGGCCCATACCGACAAGCCCATCAGCAGCGTCATCAACACACCCAGCGCCAGTTCCAGGCGTAGGTAAAACCACGCCGACAGCAGTGCGACGATCACCGCTGGTGAAATCCACACCCCACCGATCGCCCATTCCGGGCGCGACAGCAGCACGGCCACCGCAACCACAATCAGTGGAATGCCGATAAAGTGGCTGGCGATATTGCGCGGGTCGCGGTGGTAGGCAGCGTATTGACTGAGGTGGTCGACGAGGCTTTTCATTGTTATTCCTCCTGTAGGATGTTTAATCATCTCCCGTCAGCCGGCGACTGACTGTCAACTGGGCGACAATCTCTGGAGTTCTCATGATTGCGGCAACATGGCATGCCCGATTGGCCACCGGCCAGTGGTTCAGCCACCTGCCTGTACCGCTACAGGATAGTTTGCTAGCGGCGGCTCGGCTGCGTCAGCTGACGGCGGGGCAGTACCTGTTCCGGCGCGGTGATCCGCCCTGTGGGGTGTATGCGGTATTGGAGGGGGCGGTGCGGGTCAGCGCGGTCAATGCGCAGGGCAAGGAAGCTATTCTGAGCCTGGTTGAAACGCCTTACTGGTTCGGCGAGATCTGCCTGTTCGATGGTTTGCCGCGTACCCACGACGCCTTGTCGGTTGGGCCGTGCACGCTGTTGCAGGTACCGCAATCGGCGATGCTCGAGATTCTTGACCAAAGCCCGGCGTATTGGCGCGACATGGCGTTGTTGATGAGCCAGAAGTTGCGCCTGTCGCTGATCAATATCGAACAGATGAGCCTGATGCCGGCGTCGACACGTATTGCTCACCGGCTGCTGATGATTGCCGGCGGGTACGGCGAGATAGAGCATTCCCGTCGCGTCCTGCAACTGCCCCAGGAAGATCTGGCCGCGATGTTGAGCCTGTCGCGCCAGACCACCAACAGTTTGCTCAAGGCGTTAGAGCAGCAGGAGATCATCAAGCTGAGTTACGGCGCGATTGAAGTGCTCGACCTGCCGCGCTTGCGGCAGGCCGCGGGGGCTGGCTAGGAACCGCGATACGTCGAAAAGCCGTAAGGGCTAAGCAGCAGCGGGATGTGGTAGTGCTGGTCGGCCTGCTTGACCTCGAATATCACCGGGACTTCCGGGAAAAACGTCTCGCGATTGGCTTTCTTGTAGTAGTCACCGGTCTTGAACACCACGCGATACTCGCCCGGCTTCATGGCTTGGTTGGCCGGGAACAGTTCGGCGATGCGCCCCTGCTGGTTGGTAACACCTTCGGACAGCGACTGCCAGTGATCGCCTACGTGTTGCTCCAGGGTGACGCTGACACCGGCAGACGGCAGACCGTTTTCCAGGTTCAGCACATGCACGCTCAGCGGGTTGCCGGCCGCCAGGGCCAGGCTGCTCAGGCCGCTCAGGCTGAGGGCGGCGAGGGTCATAGTCAGGGTTTTCATCGAGGTTTCCTCAAGGGGTGATTGTCAGGCCAAGTTGATTGGCCGCCTTTGCCGCGCACGCGTCGTCCTGCTCGGCACCGCCGGCACCGGCAATGCCAAGCGCGCCTACCAGTTCAGTGTCGGCGAACAGCGGCACGCCGCCCCCGAGCAACAGCAATTCGGACAAGCTGTTAAGGTTGGCGGCCTCGGGGTTGTTGCGCGCACGCTCGGCAAACAACCGAGTGGGGGTTTTAGTCGACAACGCCGTGTACGCTTTGCGTTGGCTGGCGATGCTGTTGTGCGGACCTACGCCGTCGGCCCGCAGGCTCAGCAATGGGTTGCCGCCCCGGTCGAGTACGGTAAGTGCCGCCGTGCACTGCGCCAGGCTGGCGTCTGCCAGTTGGCGTGCGGTGTGCAAATCCAGGTCGGCGTGGCGCGGCAGCGGTGGTGCTGCCAGGACGCTGGCGCTGATAGCGAAGCTCAAGAACAAGGCATTGCGGTACATGGGAACGGCTCCAGAAAGCAGGCCGCTACCTTAGCCAGCGGTCTCGGTCAAAAGCCGAACAATTCGATTACAGGTTTGTAATGAACCAAGAGGTAGGCATGCAGGTGTTGTTAGTGGAAGACCAGCCGAAATTGGCGCAACTCATGGCCCTGAGCTTGAGTGAGGCCGGCTTCGCAGTGGAAGTCGCAGCCAATGGCATGGCAGCTCAGCGGTTTGTGGAAAGCACTGACTATGACTTGGTGATCCTGGATGTCATGTTGCCGGGTTTGAATGCCTGGAAGTTGCAGCAGGCGATTCGCAAGAAGGGCGAGACGCCGGTGTTGTTCTTGACGACCCCGGAAGGGATCGAGGACCGTCTGCGCGGGTTGGAACTGCATGAGGATGATTACTTGCTCAAGCCGTTTGAAGCCAAGGCCTTGGTGGCGCGGGTGAAGAAGTTGTTGCGGCGTGACCGTGGGCGCTGATTGATCCGGCATTTTCAATACCTGGACCACCGCCATCGCAGGCAAGCCAGCTCCCACATTTGGAATGCATTCCCCTGTGGGAGCCGGGCTTGCCCGCGATGGGGCCATCACGAACACCGCAAATCCACCTACCGCAACCCATCCCTGAACTGCCCCGGCGTCATCCCCGTCCAGCGTTTGAACGCACGGTTGAAGCTGCTGGTATCAGCAAACCCCAGCAAATGACTGATTTCCGCCAATGAGCACTGCGGATCACGCAAATGCAGCAACGCCAGGTTCTCCCGACACTCGTTGAGCAGCGCATCAAACCGGCAGCCCTCATCCGCCAGATGCCGCTGCAAACTGCGCAAGCTCAGGTGTAACGCTTGCGCAATTCGCTCGGCGCTCGGCTCGCCATCCGGCAATTGCGCTTCGATGGCCGCGCGCACTTTGCGCTCCCAGGTCAGCGGTTGCAGTTGGGCGAGGGTGCGCTTGAGCACGGTTTCGTTGTGCTCGGCCAGTTCGGGGCTGGCGTCGTCCAGGTGGCTGTCGAAATCCTGCGCGGCGAACTCCAGGCGGTCTTCCTCAGCGCCGAAAAACACCGGCGCGCGAAACACCGTGTGCCATGGCTTGGGATCGGCCGGTTCCGGCCTTTGCAGGTACACCGCCAGCGGCGCGTATTCGCGCCCCAGACGATTGCGACAAGTGCGCACATAGATCGCCGCAAACGCATCGATGGCCTCGAACGCTGGCGCTGGGTTTCCCGGTAGTTGCAGCAAGCGGAACCGATAGCGTTCGCCGTCGCCGCTCAGCTCCAGGCTCAAGGCATCGCTGACCACCTGGTGATACCGCACGATGCGCTCGAACACTTCCCGCAAGCTGCCACTGGCCACCAGCGCATACCCCAACGCATGAAACGTGGTGGGGCTGACGAACCGCGACACCCGCAGCCCAATCGCTGGATCGCCGCTGGCCTGCACTGCCAGTTCCCACAAGCGCGTGGTGGCCGACAGCGGGTAGCGTGCGTTGGGATCGTCCATCTGCTGCGGGTCGAGCCCGGCTTGCTGGCACAACGCGGCGCTGTCGAGGCCCAGGGCGTCGAGCTGCTTGCGCAGGGCGCGGGTCCAACTGGCGAGGGAGGTGGGTTCGGTCATGGCGATTGGCGCTTGCGGTCAACAGGTTGGCGTCCGGGGCTAGCATCCTGATTGATCGCTTGGGGCAGGATGTGAGCATCAATAAACAAGAGGATGGAAGCATGGACGGTACTTCTGCAAGTCCCCAGCAGATGAACGCGCAACAGCGCTCGGCGCTTATCCGTGAAGTCGTGCTGGCCGAAGGCGTGCGCCTGCGCCAGCAACACCCTTGGCTGCTGCATCAGGACGCGCTGGGCGCGGGCATTCTGGCGTTTGCGCTGCTCGGCATGCTGGGCTCGGCGGCGCTCTATCTCACGGGCCATATGGCCTGGTGGGTGTGCCTGCTGCTTAACGCGTTCCTGGCTTCACTGACCCACGAGTTGGAACACGACCTGATCCACAGCATGTATTTTCGCAAGCAGCGCCTGCCCCACAACCTGATGATGGGCCTGGTGTGGCTGGCGCGGCCGAGCACGATCAACCCGTGGGTGCGCCGGCACCTGCATCTCAACCATCACAAGGTCTCCGGCACCGAGACCGATATGGAAGAGCGCGCGATCACTAACGGCGAGCCCTGGGGTTTTGCGCGGTTGCTGATGGTCGGCGATAACGTCATGTCGGCCTTCATCCGCATCCTGCGGGCCAAGACCTGGGAGCACAAACTGACGATCCTCAAGCGCTCGCTGCTGGTGTATGCACCGCTGGCGCTGCTGCATTGGGGCGCGTGGTACGTGTTCCTTGGCTTTCATGCCGCCAATGGCATTGCCAGTCTGCTCGGTGCGCCCATCGAGTGGTCAGCCGGCACCGTGCAGATGATGCAGGTGATTGATATCGCTGCCGTAGTGATCATCGGCCCTAACGTGCTGCGTACCTTTTGCCTGCACTTTGTCAGCTCCAACATGCACTACTACGGCGATGTGGAACTGGGCAATGTGATCCAGCAGACCCAGGTGTTGAACCCGTGGTGGATGTGGCCTCTGCAGGCGTTCTGCTTCAACTTCGGCAGCACCCACGGCATCCACCATTTTGTGGTGAAGGAACCGTTTTACATCCGCCAGATGACCGCCAAGGTGGCGCACAAAGTGATGGCTGAGATGGGCGTGCGCTTCAATGATTTCGGGACGTTTGCGCGGGCCAATCGGCTGGGTTTTCCACCGCCAGCAGGGTTTCGATCAACGCCTTCGCGGCAGGCGACAAACGCACCCCAGCGCGGCTGATCACCCCGCAACGGTTGCTGAGGCTGTCCAACGCGTGTGGCAGATTACGCCAATGCAGCACCCGTAATTGACCACTGGCGAATGCCTCGACGAAAGCCTCTTCGGCGCCCAGGCCGATGGCGTCGGATTGCTTCACGATGGTGGCCAACGCGGCCAATTGCTCAAGCTCGATGGCAGGCGCAAAGTCGACGCGCCCGCTGAGGTTGGCCAGCAGCTTGCGAATGCCGGGCGCGATCAGGGGGGTGGCCAGCGGGTAGCTGAACAGGTCGTTGGTGGACAGGCTGTCCTTGGCCAGTAGCGGGTGCCCGGCGCGGCAGAAAAACACGCTGCGCCGAGGCGTCAGGGCCTGGGTCTGAAAGTTCGGGTCAGCCTCGAAGTGACGCACATCGGCGATAAAGAATTCGATCTCTTCACGGTTCAGGCTGCGTCCGAGTTTCTCCCAGTTATCCACCTGCAACGCAGTGCGCACCTTGGGGTAGGTGGAGACAAAGCGCGCCATCGTCTGGGGCACCAGGTTCACGGCGGCCACCGCGTCGCTGCCGAAGCGCACTTCGCCGGCGTCGAGCTTGGTCATGCGCGTGACTTCATGGCTCAACAATGCCGCGCCTTGCACCAGGCTCAATGCGTGTTGCAGCACCACCTGGCCTTCGGGGGTGGGACGCAGGTCTTTGTTCGCGCGGTCCACCAGCACACAGCCGAATTCCTGCTCCAGGCCCTGGATGCTGCGGCTGAATGCTGGTTGCGTGATGCCCATGGCGTCCGCCGCGCGCACGAAACTGCGGTGCTCGTTGAGCGCGATGAAGTAGCGCAGTTGGCGAAGATCCATGGTGTGCCCGGCATCCTGTAGGGGAACCGGGATTTTAAGGGTGATGCTTATTCCGTCAATGAAGCATTTTTGTTTTATCTAGATCTTAAACGCATATCTATAGAGCCGGCGCCGTGCGATAGGTGGCGGGGCTGAACACTCGTGTCACCACCAGCATCGCGACCGCCGTCACCGTCAGCACCACCCAGGCACTGACGAAACTGCCGGTGAGTTCACGCAGCCAGCCGGTCAGCCACGGCGAAATCGCATTGATCAAAAAGCCCACGCCCTGCACGAACGCCGCCAGTTGCCCGGCCTGGCGCGGGTCGCGGTGGTGGTCGAGGGTCAATAACAGGCTTAGGGCAAAACACGCGCCCAGGCCGAAACCACACAGCGCCACCCACAGATGAGGAAACTGTAACGGCGCCATCAACAGGCCGAGGTAGCCAATGGTTTGGGCCAGCAGGCTGATCCACAGCAGGGGCCGCCGATCGATCCCGCGTTGTGCCAATACCGGCATCAACAGCGCGGCGATCACCTGAAAGATCGTCATGAAGGCCAGCAACGAACCACTGGGCAGTACGCCCCAACCCAGTTGCTGATAGTAGGCCGGCAGCCACGCCACCATGCTCATGTAGCCGCAATTCACCAGGCCAAAATACAGCGCCAGCAGCCAAGCACGGCGATTGCGCAGGCCCTTGAAGGCGGGGATGACATTCGCGCTTTTTGCCGCACCCAGGGGCAACCATGCCCACAACAATAGTGCGGCCAATGCCGGCAGCAACCACACACCGAGTCCGGCTTCCCACCGCTGAAAATGCGTGGCCACCACTGGGCTGAGCAGCGCCGCCAGCCCACCACCGGCCATCAGCGAGGCTGAGTAAACCCCCATCGCCACCGGCACGCGGTGATGAAATTCGCGCTTGATCATCGCCGGCACCAACGCCTGGATCAACGCGACACCGGCACCACCGAGCAATGCGGTCACCAGCAGTGTCGAGCCCTGGCCCATCAGCCAGCGGGCCAGGCACGCCAGCAGGATCATCATCAAACCCAGGGCAATGCCACGCCGCTCACCGAGTTGCGCTTCAACACGCACGCCCACCAGTGCCACCAGGCCCATGCACACCACGGGCAGGCTGGTGAGCAAGGCACTGCTCTGGAAACTCAAGCCGGTGGCCAGGCGAATCTCGCCGAGCAACGGGCTGATGGAGCTGAGGATCGGCCGCAGATTGAGGCCGAGGACCACCAACAGGCCCCAGCCGGTGAGTCTGCTTACAAGTGAAGAATTAAGCGTCATGCAAGACCTGTCAGGTGCGCGAATGAGGCGTGGAGTATGGAGAGCCCTCGAGGTATTTTGAAATTAAATATGACCCTTCCAACCGTTGGAACACGGAAGGGGCCCGATGCTGTCCCAATCTGCGTTGTTGCGCAGGGCGCTTAAACCAACTTCAGGGCTGGGGCCCATGGGTTCGGCTGATAGCCCAACCTGCCGTAGTTCTCCGTTCTACCATTGAGCACGGTGAAGACGTGATTACTCTGGGCCATGACCCCTGGTACGCCTCTAATCAAATCGTGGGCAGTGGCAGGTCGGACGTAGTTTCTCAAGCCCAGGCGATCCAGGCCTTCCTGGGTGTTTTCCCACGTGTCCAGGCTGCTCACGGCCGCGGCGAAACTCCGGGACGCATAACCATCGTTGTTTTCATGTTGTGCCCGCTTGGCACTGACGGCATACATGAAATTGGCTTCGTTAAGCATTTTTTGATTAGTGCCTCTGAACCCAGAGCTGGCGGCTGCGTATTGAAGCTCGGAGTAGGTAACATGGTAGGTTTTGTTTGGGTTGTCTCTCATGCGGATGTCGAACCCATCTTTGGTTCGCTCTACCGAATGGTAAACCTGGTTGGGGCCGCCAAACCGTTGCATCGCCGCCTTTATTCCCGCAACGGTCACACAATTCATCGTGCCCCATTTTTGCGAAAACCCACTGACTAGTTCATTCGGGGAATAGGGTCTCGAAGCGATGGGTGGGTTGCCCCGTTGGTAGGTATTTGGAGCGCGTGTTGCCCACCGCAGATTATTATCACCCGAACCGCCTGCAGAGGAGTTGCCGTTGGCAAAGTTAATCACGCTCGATCCTGTCTGAGGGTGAGGTGCACTGGGGGCGGGGCGCTGCCTGTTGGTCTGAGGGGCTTGGGGCAGATCACTGTGTATTGTGGTTCTGAACGGGTAGTAGATATTCATGGGCTCTCCACTCTTGTGTGACGTCCCGGTGTCGAGAGCACAAAGGCGCGTTCTCGAAACCGATTCTTGAGCGACGCGCTGCAAGGCCCGCCGTATTGAACCCTCCGTGGTTCATAAGGTGTAACGGTTCCGGGAGCAACACGTCGAACGGTATGTGTCCCGCTGCAGGCGAGGATGGTTCCGACAGCGCTGAATCCATGCCTTTACAGAATATTTTTTATGCCTGAAAGGCATTCAAAAACCACGCCTATGCGCCAGCCCGCGCAGGACGGGACTTTGCCGTTTCTGCATGTTTCATTTATTCAATTTAGATCTATCTATAACTTTAAAGATTACTTTAAGAGATAAGCGTCTGGCCCCGATGATTCAGCCCTCGACGGCCTCCCATGCAGGCCTGTCGGTTTTTTTGTGTCAAAAACCGTAGGGAGTGAATCAATGGGCAATGTCCAGACCGCCGCCAGTGCACACGAGGCGCAATGGCGCCAGGCACCGGGTGGTGAGTTGGTCGACCTTGGCCGGCCGCACCGCGCGCCGTTGGGGCAGCTGCGCACGCAGAAAACGCCGAAGCGTTTCTCCAGCCGTCGCGAAGGGATCCTGCTGGGTTTGCTGGTGCTGGCCCTGCACGGTGCGGTGATTTACTGGGTGAGCCAGAAGCCGACGCCGGTGCTGCCGATTGTGCCACCGGAAATTCCGCCGATGACCATCGAATTTTCCCAGCCGGCGCCCCCTGTGGTGGAGCCGCCTCCGCCCGTGCCGCCACCGCCACCGCCGCCTGTGGCCGAGCCGCCGCCGCCGGTGGTGGATGAATTGGCTGCCAAACCGGCGCCGCCAAAACCGATTCCAAAACCCAAGCCCAAGCCGGTTCCAAAGCCTGAGCCCAAGCCCGCGCCGAAACCTGTCGAGCAGCCGCCTGCGCCACCGACACCGGCACCGCCTGTGCCTCCAGCACCACCGGCGCCGGCCCCGGTAACACCCGCTTCGGCCAACGCTGCGTACCTGAAGAACCCGGCACCGGAGTACCCGTCACTGGCTCAACGACGCGGATGGGAAGGCACGGTGTTGCTCAGGGTGCATGTCCTGGCCAGTGGCAAGCCGGGCGAAATCCAGGTCCAGAAAAGCAGCGGTCGCCAGCAACTCGACGACGCCGCGTTGTCAGCGGTGAAGCGTTGGAGCTTCGTACCGGCCAAGCAGGGCGATGTGGCCCAGGACGGCTGGGTCAGCGTACCGATCGATTTCAAGATTCACTAACTATTCGGCTGCGGTGTGTTGAACACGCCGCGACCTGCACAGAGGGAAAACATCATGGCATTAGCATCTCCACTTGAATCCATCGAAAGCGCGGTGATCTGGCTGCTGGTGGTCTTTTCGGTCGCCACCTGGGGCCTGGCCCTGCTCAAGGGCGTGCAGTTCGGTCGCCTCAAGGCGCAGGATCGCAAGTTCCACAAACAGTTCTGGGCGGCGTCGAGTCTCGACTCGGCCGCCGAACTGGCCGAAACCCAGCCGGGCGCCGCCGCCCGTGTGGCCCAGGCCGGTTATGCCGCGATCCAGGTGGGCGAAACCCCGCACGCGGCGGACCTGAGCCAGGCGATCAACCACCAGGACCGCCTCGAACGCGCCCTGCGTCAGCAGATCGTGCGTGAGCGCCGCTCCCTGGAAACCGGCCTGGCCGTGGTTGCCAGTATCGGCAGCACCTCGCCGTTCATCGGTCTGTTCGGCACCGTGTGGGGCATCATGGAAGCCCTCAAGGGCATCAGCGCCGCCGGCTCCGCCAGCCTTGAAACCGTGGCCGGCCCGATTGGCGCGGCATTGGTCGCCACCGGTGTGGGTATCGCCGTCGCGGTGCCTGCGGTGCTGGTCTACAACTATTTCCTGCGTCGCCTGAAGCTGACGGCTGCGGACCTGGACGACTTTGCCCACGACTTCTACAGCCTGGCGCAGAAAAATTCCTTCCGTGTGCTGCTGCACCCGACCCTGAACAAAACCACTGCCAGTAGCCCGCAAAAAGTGAAGGAGGCGTCCTGAGATGGCCTTTTCCACGCAAGACAGTGATGAGGTACTGAGCGAGATCAACGTCACGCCACTGGTGGACGTGATGCTGGTGCTGCTGGTGGTGTTTATCGTCACCGCGCCGCTTTTGACCAACGCGATCCCGATCAACCTGCCCAAGACTGAGGCGGTCGCGCCGGTGGAGCAGAAAGACCCGCTGGTGGTGAGCATCGACGGCGCCGGCAAACTGTTTATCAACAAGGACGAAATCCAGCCGGACCTGCTGGAGTTCAACCTGCAGGCGGCCAAGGCCAAGGACCCCGATGTGCGGGTGCAACTGCAGGCTGACGATGGCGTGAACTACGGCGAAGTGGCGCGAGCCATGGCGTCTATCGAACGCGCGGGCATTACCAAGCTGTCGGTGATTACCGCTCGTTAAGTTACACAAGCCTCGACAATTTTTTGGCCGTCTCCTTGGCAGGGTGCGGCCTTTTTTTTGTGTAAAACTCATATGTGTTTTTGGTTATTAATAAATAGCTTCTTATTCCTTAACGAATATAACACCCGTCCCTATACTGTTCAGCAACGTTAAACGCTGCAGGAGGGCACACCCATGCACAGCGAGTCGATTCGTTATCTGATCGTGCCGGGCTGGCAAGGATCGCCAGAAGATCATTGGCAAAGTCACTGGCAGAACAGCCTGCCCAATAGCGCCCGCGTGGAGCAGGCCGACTGGCTGACCCCGCGTCGCGAAGACTGGGTCGCCGCGCTGGCCGAGGCCATTGCGGCCGACAGTACGCCAGTGATCCTGATCGCCCACAGCCTGGGCTGCATCACCGTGGCGCATTGGGCAGCCACTGCGCCGGTGCACTTCCTGCGCCAGGTACGCGGTGCGTTGCTGGTGGCGCCGGCTGATGTCGAGCGTCCTGCTTGCTCTCCGGCATTGCGTAATTTCGCGCCGATCCCGACCGATCTGTTGCCGTTTCCCAGTCAGGTGGTCAGTTCCGATAACGACAGTGCCGTCAGCGCACCAAGGGCCCTGGAATTGGCCCGTAACTGGGGTGCCGAAGCGGGCATTCTCTCCGGTGCTGGCCATATCAATGTCAAGTCCGGCCACCAACGCTGGGAGCAGGGATTTGCTTACCTGTACCGCCTGCAAAGTCGCCTTGAGCATCACGCCCGGCGCACTGCCTGAACATTTTTCAACGCCCTCATCCCTTAATTGGATTGAGGGCGGGAGCCTGCCATGAGTCTGCATGAAACCTACGGCCAGCCATTGCTGACCTTTCCCGACGCGGAAAAAAGCCCGCTGAGTATCCGCGCCAAGGCGCTGGTGTTTGTCGATCCCCGTTCGCGCCAATTGCGCGAAGACCTCGAAAGCCTCGCGCCGCGCGCCTTGCCCGTATTGATTCGTGGCGAAACCGGTAGCGGTAAAGAGTTGCTGGCGCGGCATATCCACCGTGGCAGCGACCGTACCGGCTTGTTCGTCTCGGTCAATTGCGGCGCCATCAGCCCGACCTACGCCGATGCTGAATTGTTCGGCTACGCCGCTGGTAGCCACAGTGGTGCAGCCAGCAGCCGGGCTGGTTGGTTCGGTTCGGCGAATGGGGGCACCTTGTATCTGGATGAGATTGGCGATTTGCCGTTGCCGATCCAGGTAAAACTGTTGGCCGCGCTGGAAAACCACGAAGTCACCCGTGTCGGTGCCCATCAGCCGAGCCCGGTGGATGTGCGCCTGGTCGCCGCCACCAGCATCGACCTGGCCCAGGCTGTTGCGGCCGGCAAGTTCCATGAGCGCTTGTTCCATTACTTGAGCGAAGGGCGGCTGGACTTGCCCGCATTGCGCGAGCGTGTGGGTGACATCTTGTCCCTGGCCGAATACTTCCTGGGCATCTACAGTCAGCGCCTGGACCTGCCGGTGCCGCTGATCAGTGACGCCGCCCAGCGCGTGCTGGAACTCCACAGCTGGCCGGGCAATACGCGTGAGCTGGAAAACGTCATTCACTTCGCGTTGCTGGTGAGCAGCGGCGACGAGATCCTGCCCGAGCATTTGAACCTGCCGGTCGCAGGTTCGCCGTTGGAACAGGTGCAGCGCATTTTCCAGAGTGCCAGCCCCGCCGAGCAGGAAACCCTGCGTAAATTCCTACATGAACAAAATGGAATATCAACGTGAATAAAAGATATTGTTCGGGAATAAAAAATCTAGGTATTGTCCCTTCCACGCCGCGATAGCATT
Organism: Pseudomonas sp. MYb541; assembly: GCF_037479595.1. Taxonomy (NCBI): domain Bacteria; kingdom Pseudomonadati; phylum Pseudomonadota; class Gammaproteobacteria; order Pseudomonadales; family Pseudomonadaceae; genus Pseudomonas; species Pseudomonas sp. MYb541. Next base: position 16,684 of record NZ_JBBGYS010000035.1, read on the forward strand.
TCGCTGGCACACCTCATAAAAATGGTCGTCAGAGACGCCCCGGAATTCCGATAAGGACACTGCATGAAAAAGGTTCTGTTGTTTACCGCACTGGCGGCTGCCCTGACTGCAAGCTTCGCTCAAGCCAACGAAAAACTGGTCGTTGCCGCCACCCCGATCCCTCACGCCGAGATCCTTGAACTGATCAAGCCGACCCTGGCCAAAGAAGGCGTGGACCTGCAGATCAAAGTCTTTACCGACTACGTGCAGCCCAACACGCAGGTGGCCGAGAAGCGCCTGGATGCCAACTACTTCCAGACCCTGCCGTACCTGGAAAACTTCAACAAGGGCAAGGGCACCAACCTGGTGACCGTGGTCGGTGTGCACGTTGAACCTATCGGTGGCTACTCGAAAAAGATCAAGAATATTTCTGAGCTTAAAGATGGCGCCACCGTGGCCATTCCGAACGAAGGTTCCAACAGCGGCCGCGCCCTGTTGCTGCTGCAAAAGAACGGCCTGATTACGCTGAAAGACCCGACCAATGCCCTGTCCACGCCGAAAGATATTGCCAGCAACCCGAAAAACCTGAAGTTCAAGGAGCTGGAATCGGCGCTGCTGCCACGCGTGCTGGACCAGGTTGACCTTGACGTCATCAACACCAACTACGCGCTGGAAGCGGGCCTGAAACCAGCCAAAGACGCGCTGATCATCGAAGACGCCAAGTCGCCGTACGTGAACTTTCTGGTGGCTCGCCCGGACAACAAGGACAGCGACGCGATCCAGAAACTGTCCAAGGCTCTGACCAGCCCGGAAGTCAAAGCCTTCATCGAGAAGAAGTACAACGGCGCGGTCGTGCCTGCGTTCTGATGTAGACAAAACCCCCTTCAAGGTTTGAACGCCGACGGCTGTTACAGCGTCGGCGTTTTTTTATGCTCGGCATTGGAATGCGGTTAAAACTGTGGGAGCTGGCTTGCCTGCGATGGCGGTTTGTCAGCTAATCGCGTACTGGCTGATCCACCGCTATCGCAGGCAAGCCAGCTCCCACATTAGTCGGCGGTGTGTTTTAGAGAGCACGGCTATTGATTGCCCGCCGCAACGCCATCAACCACTTCACCAACTCCTGCGGATCCATCGCTTTCACTTCCTTCATGGTTCGATCCCTCGAATCTCAGACCCTCCAACCATAGCTGTCACCCGTCAAACCCGCGAATCCGGGGGTTATCTTTTTGGGTGATATCAATATGCTATTTGGGTATTTAAATTTTCTTTTTTATACCTTTAAAGTTCGCGCTACCCGGCGTTACCCACGCCGGATCGGATTGCGCTCGCTGCATTACCCTTGCGGCGTCATGGACTGGAAATGACCTTCGATTTCGCTTTTATCCTCAGCACGCTCCCGGCGTTTCTGAAAGCCGTGGGCGTGACGCTGCAAGTCGGCCTGATCGCCATTGCCACCTCGATGCTGGTGGCGCTGATCAACGCGGCGCTGCTGGTGTTTCGCACGCCGTACCTGTCGCGCCTGGTGGCGCTCTATGTGGAGCTGGCGCGCAATACGCCGCTGTTGATCCAGCTGTTCTTCGTGTACTTCGCGCTGCCGGCCCTGGGCTTCAATATTTCCGGGTTCTGGGCGGCGATCATTACCATGACTTTCCTTGGCGGCGCCTACCTCACCGAAGTGTTGCGTGCGGGCGTGGAGGCCGTGCCGCTGGCGCAGATCGAGTCGGGCAAGTCCATTGGCCTGTCCGACTGGCAACTGCTGCGCCATGTGATCCTGCCTCAGGCCGGCATCCTCAGCCTGCCGGCGTTGTTCGCCAATTTCATCTTCCTGCTCAAGGAGACCACCGTGGTTTCCGCCGTGGCGGTGCCGGAGATTCTCTACACCACCAAGAGCTACATCGCCCTCTACTACAAGACCTACGAAATGCTCGCCGTGCTGACGTTGATCTGCGTGTTGCTGTTCTTGCCGCTGTCGCTGTTGCTCAGCCGCCTGGAAAGGAGGCTCCAGCATGGCCAGTTCGGGTCTTGAGTTGCTGTGGGTGTCGTTGCCGCAACTGGGCAAGGGCGCTGCGCAAACCCTGTCGATCTCGTTCTTGAGCATCGCGTTCAGCACCATCGGCGGCGTGTTGTATGGCGTGCTGCGCACTTTGAACAACCGGTTGATCAACGCGGTGCTGCGGGTGTACCTGGAGCTGTTCCGCGCGATCCCGGTGTTGGTGTGGTTGTACCTGCTGTTTTTCGGGCTGCCGATTTTCTTCGGCCTGAGCATTCCGAGTTTTTGGTGCGCGGTGCTGGTGTTGTCACTGTGGGGTGCCAGCGAGGTGGGCGAAGTGGTGCGCGGTGCCTTGCATTCGCTGCCACGCGGGCAACGTGAAGCGGGGTTGTCGATTGGTCTCTCGGACCCGCAGCTCTACGGCTACGTGCTGCTGCCCCAAGCCCTGAAACGCATGACGCCGCCGACCATCAACGTCTACACACGCATCATCAAGACCAGCTCCCTGGCGGTGCTGATCGGCGTGGTGGACGTGATCAAGGTCGGCCAGCAAATCATCGAACGCACCTATGAGTCGGTATTGATCTACGGTGTGCTGTTCCTGTTTTTCTTCTTTATCTGCTACCCGTTGTCGGCCGCCTCCAAGGTGCTGGAACGGCGCTGGGCCCAAGCATGAGTGCATTGATCGAGTTCCAGGGTTTCAACAAATTCTTCGGCGAGGCGCAGGTGCTCAAGGGCATCGACCTGAGCGTGCAAAGCGGCGAAGTGCTAGTGATCCTTGGCCCCAGCGGCTGCGGAAAAAGCACCTTGCTGCGTTGCCTCAACGGCCTGGAAGTGGCGCATAGCGGCAGCCTGCGGTTTGCCGGCAAAGAACTTTTGGACAAACACACCGACTGGCGCCAGGTGCGTCAGGACATCGGCATGGTGTTCCAGAGCTACCACCTGTTCCCGCACATGAGCGTGCTCGACAACATTCTGCTCGGCCCACTGAAAGTGCAAAAGCGCGACCCGCGCGAAGCCCGCGAACAGGCCGAGAAACTGTTGGAACGCGTGGGCTTGGCCGACAAGCGCGACGCCTTCCCGCGCCAGCTCTCCGGTGGCCAGCAGCAACGCATCGCTATCGTCCGCTCGTTGTGCATGAACCCTCAGGTCATGCTGTTTGACGAAGTCACCGCTGCCCTCGACCCGGAAATGGTCAAGGAAGTGCTGGAAGTGATTCAGGGCCTGGCCCGCGATGGCATGACCTTGCTGATCGTTACCCACGAAATGGCCTTCGCCCGCGCCGTCGCCGACCGCGTGGTGTTCATGGAGGCCGGTCGCATCCTCGAACAAAACACCCCCGAGGCATTCTTTACGAACCCGCAAACCGCACGCGCGCAGCAGTTCCTGGAGAAGTTCTCCTTTGTTTCAACACTGCCCAAGAAAACCAAGGAACTGGAGCTGATATGAAAAAGTTACTGCTGCCACTGTTTGCCGTCGCTCTGCTGGCCGGCTGCGATAAAAAGGCCGAAGAGCCTGTAAAACCTGCCGCTGTCAGTTACATCGATAAGATCAAGGCCCGTGACAAACTGATCGTCGGTGTCTTCACCGACAAACCGCCGTTTGGTTTTGTGAACGAAGCTGGCCGTTACGTAGGCTTCGATACCGACATCGGTCGCCAATTCGCCAAAGACCTGCTGGGCGATGAAAACAAGGTCGAGTTCGTTGCCGTCGAGCCGGCCAGCCGTATTCCGTTCCTGCAAAGCGATAAGGTCGACCTGATCCTCGCCAACATGACCGTGACCCCGGAACGTAAGGAAGCAGTCGACTTCACCAACCCCAACCTTAAAGTCGCGGTGCAGGCCCTGGTACCAAACGACAGCGCGGTAAAAAGCCTGGATGACCTGGCCACCCGCACCACCATCGTCACCACCGGCACCACCGCCGATATCTGGCTGACCAAGAACCACCCGGACTGGAAACTGCTCAAGTTCGAGAAAAACTCCGAGTCATTGCAGGCGTTGTCTGCCGGCCGTGGTGATGCCTATGCCCAGGACAACCTTGTGCTGTTCAGCTGGGCCAAGCAGAACCCGGGCTACCGTGTGCTGGAAGAAAAGCTTGGTGATGAAGCGCCGATTGCACCCGCGGTGAAGAAGGGCAACATCGAACTGCGCGACTGGGTGAATGCCGAGCTGGCCAAGTTGGGCGAGGAGAAATTCCTGCTCAAGCTGTACGACCAGTATGTGCGTAAAGAGCTGAGCGATGACACCAAGCCGGAGAGTGTGATTGTTGAAGGCGGGAAGTGGCAGGGCTGATCAGTTAATTATTGAGTGACTGATCTACCGCTATCGCAGGCAAGCCAGCTCCCACAGTTAAAAGTATTCACACATCAAAACTGTGGGAGCCGGGCTTGCCCGCGATGAGGCCCTGAAGGACACCGCCTATTCTGGCCAATGCCACGCGGGCGCATCCAGAATCCCTTGCCCGACGATCCGCGTTTCCCCCAACACCTTCTCCAACACAATCGAATTGCACCCCTCATCCTGCTGCAACGCCGCAATCAAGCGGCTGGCATGTGACACTACCCACACCTGGCACTGCCGAGAGGCCTGGATAATCAAGCGCGCCAACGCCGGCAGCAAGTCCGGATGCAAACTGGTTTCCGGCTCGTTCAGCACCATCATGGTCGGTGGTCGAGGAGTGAGCAGCGCCGCGATCAGCAGTAAATAACGCAAAGTCCCGTCCGACAGCTCCGCCGCCGACAATGGCCGCAGCAAACCTTCCTGATAAAACTCAATCGCAAAGCGCCCGCCCTGCAAGGGCTCGATATTCAGGCGTGCGCCGGGGAAAGCGTCGCTGACTGCGCGCTGCAATGCCTCGGGATCGCCGATTTCACGAATGGTCTGCAACGCCGCTGCCAGGTCGCGCCCGTCGTGATGTAGCACTGGCGTACTTGTGCCCAGTTGAGGTTGGCGGACCGGCGCGTCGACATCGCTGCGAAAGTGATCATAAAAGCGCCAGCCACGGATGCTTTCGCGCAGCAGCAACACCTCCGGCGAACCGCGCAGGCTGCCAACCTGATCAAACAGGCTGTGGTAGTTCGGCGTGTGCTGGGCCAGCACATCCCAGGCGCGGCCCTCACGCGCCCGCACCATCGGCCCGGAACGCTGCACCAGCAGACTGGCCGGGCGGTAGATAGGGCCGGCCCAGATGCATTCCTTCTTCACTTCCGGGTCCAGCGAGAAATAGGACAGCGTTTTTTCCGGCAGCCCCAGGGAAATGGCGTAGCTGAAATCTTCCCCGGCAAAGCCCAGGCGCAAGCGTTTGACGCCCTGACGCACGATGGGCTCGACCGGCACCTCACCGCTGCGCATGCGCCGGCTGATGGTCTCCGGCCCGGCCCAGAAGGTCGAATCCAGCCCACCCTCACGGGCCAGCGCATTGATCACCCCGCCCTGGGCGGTTTCCGCCAGCAGGCGCAGGGCGCGGTACAAGTTGGACTTGCCGCTGCCATTGGGGCCGGTGACCAGGTTGAGTCGGTCCAGGGGCACTACCAATTTATTGATCGAGCGGTAATTGGCCACCGCGAGGGTCTTGAGCATGGGCATTCAGTCGGCGTGGGAACCATTGGAGTATGGGAGCCTCCATGCAGATAAGGAACCCTGAACTAAGCTCACAGTCGCATACACACTGGCACGTCGGCATCACGCACAAGGAGCCTGCATGGGCGGTCGCATTTGCACCTATATTTTCGGACTTGGCCTACTCGCGCTGCTGAGCGGCTGTGGCGAGGAAAAGGCTGAGCCCAAGCAGCACTCGCGGGTATTCGTGCAGACCGTGCAGCCGGCGGATTTTGCCGCAGCAGTCACGTTGACCGGCGATATCCAGGCCCGTGTGCAAACCGATCTGTCCTTCCGTGTGGGCGGCAAGATCATCCAGCGCATGGTGGACGTGGGCGATCGCGTCAGCGCCAAGCAAGTGCTGGCCAAGCTCGATCCCAAAGACTTGCAGACCAACGTCGATTCCGCCCAGGCCCAGGTCGTGGCCGAGCAGGCGCGGGTCAAACAGACGGCCGCCGCCTTCGTGCGCCAGGAAAAGCTCCTGCCCAAGGGCTACACCAGCCGCAGCGAATACGATTCCGCCCAGGCCGCGTTGCGCAGCAGCCAAAGTGCTCTCGCCGCCGCCCAGGCCCAACTGGCCAACGCCCGCGAACAGCTTGGCTATACCGCGCTGATCGCTGAAGCGCCGGGAGTGATTACCGCGCGTCAGGCAGAAGTCGGCCAGGTAGTGCAAGCCACCGTGCCGATTTTCAGCCTGGCGCGGGATGGCGAGCGCGATGCGGTGTTCAACGTCTATGAGTCGCTGCTGGTAGAGCCACCGCCGGAGGCGCCGATCACCGTCAGCCTCTTGGATAACCCGAGCATCAAGGCCGTGGGCAAGGTGCGTGAAGTCACGCCTGCCGTGGCCGCCAATACCGGCACCGTGCAGGTGAAGATCGCCCTGCAAGCGCTGCCCAAGGGCATGGAGTTGGGTTCTGTAGTGAGCGCTACCGCCAACGGCCCGGCCAAGGCCAGTATTGAATTGCCTTGGGCCGCGCTCACCAAGGACCTCAGCGAGCCTGCCGTATGGCTGATCGACAGCGACGGCAAGGCGCAATTGCACAAGGTCACGGTGGCGCGTTACCTCACCGGCAAAGTCATCATTGGCGATGGCCTCAAAGGTGGCGAAAAAGTCGTGGTGGCCGGCGGGCAATTGCTGCACCCCGGCATGATCGTCGAGATCGCCCAGCAAGGAGCCCAGCCATGAAGCGCCTGACGGTGTTACTCGCCGCCAGCCTGTTGCTGGTGGCTTGTTCGAAGGAAGAGTCGCCACCCGAACCGGTGCGCCCCGTGCTGTCCATGGAAGTGAAAGCCGAGGACCAGGAAAACCTCGGCCGTTTCGCCGGCACCATCCAGGCCCGCTATGAAAGCAACCTGGGTTTCCGTGTGCCAGGCCGCATTGCTCGCCGCGCCGTGGATGTGGGCGCCGAGGTGGAGAAGGGCGCCTTGCTCGCCGTCCTCGACCCTACCGATCAACAGAACCAATTGCGCGCAGCCCAGGGCGACCTGGCCCGCGTCCAGGCGCAATTCATCAACGCGCAGGCCAACGCCCGGCGCCAGCAGGAACTGTTCAACCGGGGCGTCGGCGCCCAGGCCCAATTGGATATTGCCCAGACCGATCTGAAAACCACCCAGGCCTCTCTCGACCAGGCGCAAGCGTCCGTCAACCAAGCCAAGGACCAACTCAACTACGCCGAACTGCGCACTGACCACGCCGGCATCGTCACGGCCTGGAATGCCGAGGCCGGCCAGGTAGTCAGCGCCGGCCAGCAAGTAGTGACCCTGGCCCGCCCGGACATCAAGGAAGCGGTGATCGACCTGCCCGCCGGCCTGGCCGAGCGCCTGCCCCATGACGTGGTGTTCCGGGTCGCCGGGCAACTGGACCCCAGTGTCAACACCACCGCCATCGTGCGCGAGATCGAACCCCAGGCCCAGAGCGCCACACGCACCCGTCGTGCGCGCCTGACCTTGGCCGAAACACCGCCCGCGTTCCGCCTTGGCACGGCGATCAGCGTGACCTTGAGCACCGCCGTCGCGCCGCGCATCGAAGTGCCCCTGAGTGCCTTGCAGGAGGTCGACGGCAAGACCCGCATCTGGCTGCTCGACACCCCAAGCCAGACCGTGCAACCGCGCGACATCACAGTGATCAGCCGTGACGCCGACAGCGCCTTGCTCAACGGCGGCGTCAAACCCGGCGAGCGTATCGTCACCGCCGGCGTGAACAGCCTGAAGCCTGGGCAAAAAGTCAAAATCGACGAGGACAGCCCGCGATGAAAGGGAGCTTCAACTTATCCGACTGGGCCCTCAAGCATCAGTCCTTCGTCTGGTACCTGATGTTCGTCGCGCTGTTGATGGGCGTGTTCTCGTACATGAACCTGGGTCGGGAGGAAGACCCTTCGTTCACCATCAAGACCATGGTGATCCAGACCCGCTGGCCGGGTGCGACCCAGGAAGAAACCCTCAAGCAGGTCACCGACCGCATCGAGAAAAAACTCGAAGAGCTCGACTCCCTCGACTACGTGAAAAGCTACACCCGGCCGGGCGAGTCCACGGTGTTCGTGTTCCTCAAGGACACCACCAGCGCCAAGGCCATTCCGGAGATCTGGTACCAGGTCCGCAAGAAGATCGACGACATTCGCGGCACCTTCCCCCAGGGTTTGCAGGGGCCGTCGTTCAACGATGAGTTCGGTGACGTGTTCGGCTCGGTGTACGCCTTTACCGGCGACGGCCTGTCGATGCGCCAGTTGCGTGACTATGTGGAGCAGGTGCGCGCCGAGATCCGTTCGGTACCGGGGCTGGGCAAGGTCGAGATGATCGGCCAGCAGGACGAAGTGATTTACCTGAACTTCTCCACGCGCAAACTGGCGGCCCTGGGGATTGACCAGCGCCAGGTGGTGCAGAGCCTGCAATCGCAGAACGCGGTGACACCGGCCGGGGTGATCGAGGCCGGGCCGGAGCGGATTTCCGTGCGCACGTCGGGGCAGTTCGCCTCGGAAAAGGACCTGGCCAACGTCAACCTGCGGCTCAACGACCGCTTCTATCGCCTGGCGGACATTGCCGACATCAGTCGAGGCTATGTCGACCCGGCGCGTCCGATGTTCCGCTTCAACGGCAAGCCGGCAATCGGCCTGGCGATTGCCATGCAGAAGGGCGGCAATATCCAGTCGTTCGGCAAGGCCCTGCACACGCGAATGGACGAACTGACCGCCGACCTGCCGGTGGGCGTCGGCGTGCACAAGGTGTCCGACCAGGCAGAAGTGGTGGAAGAGGCCGTCGGCGGCTTTACCAGCGCGCTGTTCGAAGCGGTAATCATCGTGCTGGTGGTGAGCTTCATCAGCCTGGGCATGCGTGCCGGGTTGGTGGTGGCGTGCTCGATTCCGCTGGTGCTGGCGCTGGTATTCGTGTTCATGGAATACAGCGGCATCACCATGCAGCGGGTGTCGTTGGGCGCGTTGATCATCGCCCTCGGCCTGTTGGTGGATGACGCGATGATCACCGTCGAGATGATGATCACGCGCCTGGAAAAAGGCGAAACCAAGGAGCAGGCGGCGACCTACGCCTACACCTCCACGGCGTTCCCGATGCTCACCGGCACACTGGTGACCGTGGCCGGCTTTGTACCGATCGGCCTCAACGCCAGTTCGGCGGGCGAGTACACCTTCACCCTGTTCGCGGTGATTGCCGTGGCGATGCTGGTGTCGTGGGTGGTGGCGGTGCTGTTTGCGCCGGTAATCGGCGTGCACATCCTCAGTGCCAATGTGAAGCCTCACGATGCTGAGCCGGGGCGGATTGGCCGGGCGTTCAATGGCGGCATGCTGTGGGCCATGCGTAACCGCTGGTGGGCGATTGGCATCACGGTGGCGCTGTTTGTGGCGTCGGTGTTTTCCATGCAGTTCGTGCAGAACCAATTCTTCCCGTCATCGGACCGCCCGGAAATCCTGGTTGACCTGAACCTGCCGCAAAACGCCTCGATCAATGAGACGCGCAAGGCCGTCGACCGCCTGGAAGCGATCATCAAGGACGACCCGGACATTGCACGCTGGAGCACCTACATTGGCCAGGGCGCGATCCGGTTCTACCTGCCCCTCGACCAGCAACTGGAAAACCCCTACTACGCGCAGTTGGTCATCGTGAGCAAGGGCCTGGAAGAGCGCGGCGAATTGATCGCGCGCCTGCAGAAGCGTCTGCGCGATGATTTCGTCGGCATTGGCAGCTTTGTGCAGCCGCTGGAAATGGGCCCGCCGGTAGGTAGGCCGATTCAGTATCGCGTGTCGGGCAAAGACACTGATCAAGTGCGCAAACACGCCATCGAATTGGCGACCTTGCTGGACAAGAACACCCACCTGGGCGAGATCATCTACGACTGGAACGAGCCGGGCAAAGTGCTGCGTATCGACATCGCCCAGGACAAGGCGCGGCAACTGGGGCTGTCGTCGGAAGACGTGGCGCAGTTGATGAACAGCGTGGTCAGCGGTGCCTCGGTGACTCAGGTACACGACGATATCTACCTGATCAATGTGGTTGGCCGCGCCGAAGATGCCGAGCGCGGTACGCCGGAAACCTTGCAGAACCTGCAGATCGTCACGCCTAACGGCACCTCGATTCCGCTGCTGGCGTTCGCCACGGTGCGCTATGAGTTGGAGCAGCCTTTAGTGTGGCGCCGCGACCGTAAACCGACGATCACCATCAAGGCGTCGGTGCGTGATGAGATGCAGCCCACGGACCTGGTGAAACAGCTCAAGCCCGAGATCGACAAATTCAGCGCCGGCCTGCCGGTGGGCTACAAAGTCGCCACCGGTGGCACCGTGGAAGAAAGCGGCAAGGCCCAGGGCCCGATTGCCAGCGTGGTGCCATTGATGCTGTTCCTGATGGCGACGTTCCTGATGATCCAGCTGCACAGCGTGCAGAAGATGTTCCTGGTGGCGAGTGTTGCGCCGCTCGGTTTGATTGGCGTCGTGTTGGCGCTGATCCCCACCGGCACGCCCATGGGCTTTGTGGCGATCCTGGGGATCCTGGCGCTGATCGGCATCATCATCCGTAATTCGGTGATTCTGGTGACGCAAATTCATGAGTACGAAGTGGCGGGCTATACGCCGTGGGATGCGGTGGTGGAAGCCACCGAGCATCGACGCCGGCCGATCCTGCTGACGGCGGCGGCGGCGAGCCTGGGCATGATCCCCATCGCCCGTGAGGTGTTCTGGGGGCCGATGGCCTACGCGATGATTGGCGGGATCATCATTGCGACTTTACTTACACTTTTGTTTTTGCCAGCGTTGTACGTGGCTTGGTACAAGATCCGCGAGCCCAAACACGAACAGAGCTGAACATGCCCCACTTCCTGCGCCACGGTTTGTTGATCTGCATCCTGTTGCTGTCGCCCGTGGCTTTGGCCGGCACCGTTCTGGAAAACGCGCTGTGGCGGGTCGAACTCGACCCGGCCACCCTTGCGATCCGCGTGACCCCCAGCGGACAACCGACAATACAAGCTTCCAGCGGCGTAGCGGTGCGTGCTGTCAGTCAGCTTGCACACAGCGACCAACAGGCCGATTGGCAGTGGGATGACGGTGCCTTTCGTGTGAGCGCTACCCTTGAGCAGCGCGACCTGGCGCTGTCCATTCGTGCGCGTGAGCCGGGTGAAATCCCCATTCTTCAACAACCGGCCAGTGCCTTGGGCAAAGGCTTTATGTGGCCTTTGGCCGAAGGGCATTACGTACCCACCGATAACGTCGTATGGAAAACGTTTCTGCTGGAGCAAGGCGACCTCAATACGACCCAGGATCTCAGCCTGCCGCTTTGGGGTGTCGACCATGGCACGTTTACCCTCAACTGGTTGCTGACCAACCCCTACAACAATCGCCTGCGCTGGCAACAGGACCGGGCGCTGTCCCTGGCCCATGAATTCACCTCGCTCAACCCTGGGGCGCCGATGACCTTGCGGTTGCATCTGGGCGATGGCGATCCTTTGGCCGGCGCCAAGCGCTATCGCCAGTGGTTGGTCGAGCAGGGGCGGTACGAGCCGTTGGCGGACAAGCTGCGCCAGACGCCCGAGGCGCAGAAGTTGCTGGGCGCAAGTCATGTGTACCTGTGGGGCAATGACCTGTTGGCGCTGGAGGATGTGCGGGATTGGCCGCTGCTGCTCAAGCGCTTGCGTGGGCATGAACTCAACGGCTTGCTGGACAAGGAGTCAGCCAAGGTACTGGCGCAGACCACGGCGTTGAGTCGTTATGAGCAGGCGGTGCTGCTGCGAGGGCTGAACGCGGCGATCAATAAGAAGGCCCGGCAGAGTTGGCAGGTAGCAGAGCCCGATATGACACGGCTCGCTGCGCGCTACGGCGAATTGCGTGGCGAGTTGGCCGTGGACTTTGCCGGCGCCCTCAGTGAAAACCCGTCAGCCTGGGGCAACCCGGTGATTCAATCGCTGAGCAACGCCGGCCTGCCCCGTGTATTGCTGACCCTGGGCGAAGGCTGGGAAGGCGGGCTCTGGCACCCCGAGGCGATTCGCGCCGGGGTCGACGCAGGCTTTCTGATGGCGCCCTACGACTCCTATGAAACCGCGTTATCCGCCACGGAAAACCCCGACTGGACCACCGCCCACCTTGGCGGCAATGCCTACCGCGACTGCGCGATTGTGTTGAAGGGCGGCAAGCTCAAGACCGGTTTTCAGCAGTCCGGGCACTACACCGACCCGCGCTGTGTACGGCCGTTGCTGGAAGCGCGCGTGCAGGCCGTCCAAGCCAAGGCCGGATTCAACGCCTGGTTCCTGGATGCCTACGCCACCAGCATGGTGTTTGACAGCTACCGCGACAGTGCGCCGATGACCCAGGCGCAAAACGCCGAAGGCAACATCGATGCCTCCCGCTGGATCAATACCGCGCTCAAGTTGCCCACAGGTTCTGAAGACGGCAACGCCATCACAGCCCAAAGCATTCTGTTTGCCCATGGTATGCAGACGCCGGTGATGGGCTGGGGTGACCACGCGATGACCAAGGACAAGCAGTCACCCTATTACGTCGGTAACTGGTTCCCGCCGGAGCAGCCGGCGGTGTTCTTCAAGCCGGTGCCACTGAAGGAACCGTTTCGCACGCTGTACTTTGAGCCGAGCATGCGCTTGCCGCTGTATCAGGCGGTGTTCCATGGCTCGGTGATCACGACCCATCACTGGTTGTTCGATAGCCTGAAACTGAGCAATGTGCAGGTAGAAAACGAGCTGACCCAACTGCTCTACAATGTACCGCCGCTGTATCACTTGAGTGCTGCGACCTTGAAGCAGCGACTGCCACTGATCCACCGCCAGGACGCCTTTTTCCGCCCACTGCATCAGCGTTTGGCCACGCAGGAACTGACCGGGTTTCGTTGGCTGACAGCGGATCGGTTGGTGCAGGAAACCACGTTTGCCGATGGAACACGGTTGGTGGCGAATTTTTCCAGTGAGGAAAAAGCAGGGTATGCCGCTCGGAGTGTGACGGCGCTACTGAAGGGTGAAAAAGCCGAGGTATATCAGGTGAAATAACCTGTGGCGAGGGGGCCCGCCCCCCCGCCACAAAATGCGGTCAGGGTTTGCGCCAGACGCTGGCCAGCCAAGGCTGCTGGTCACGAGGCAGCCCGGCGGGGCGGTAGTAGTGTTCCAATTCGACAAAACCTGCGGCGGTGAGCAACGTTTGCCACGCCTCCAGGTCGTGATAAGACCCATACCGCGGCCCATTCCAGCCCTCCTGATTCTCGCCCCGAGGATTGGAGCTGAACAGCACGCCCCCAGGCTTCAACGCCCCCTGCAACTGCTTGAGCACGCGCGGCAATTCCTGCTTGGGGATATGAAACAGCACCGCGTTGGCGAAGATCCCATCGAAGCGCTCGACAGGCAGGTCCAGCTTCAGGAAGTCCTGCTGCAACACTTCGCAGCCGCTGTCTTCCCGCGCCATCTGCGCAAACCGCTCCGAGCCATCGAGCCCGACGGCGATATGGCCCATGCGCGTAAAAGTCTGCAAATCACGGCCCGGCCCGCAGCCGAAGTCCAGCACGGTAAACGGCGCCGTGCCGTGGATGTGCCGCAGCAGCGCGTCGATGTTCTGGCTCACATCGTGGTCGCGCGTGCCTTCACGGAAGTCCTCGGCCACCTTGTTGTAGTGGCCGAGGGTGGTGGACGTGATCTGGTCGAGGTCGTCGGGCTTGAGGGTCATGGTGGGCAATACCGGGCGCTGAGATGGCCCGACTATACCTCACCTCTTGTTCAGCACTCGGGCCAGGCGATCACCACCGAGTTGAATCACTGCCACCAGAATCACCAGCAGCACGATCACGGTCAGCATGATCTGCGTATCGAAACGCTGATAGCCGTAGCGGTAGGCGATATCACCCAGGCCGCCCGCGCCAATCGCGCCCGCCATGGCCGACGAGTTGATCATGGTGACCAGCGTGATGGTGAACCCGCCGACAATCCCCGGCAGCGCTTCCGGCAGCAGGACATGCCAGATGATGTGCCAGCGACGGCAGCCCATGGCTTGCGCGGCTTCGATCAAACCATGATCGACCTCACGCAAACTCACCTCGGCAATCCGCGCAAAGAACGGTGTAGCGGCTATGGTCAGCGGCACGACGGCGGCCCATACGCCATAGGTGGTGCCGACGATCAGCCGGGTGAACGGGATCAACGCCACCATCAGGATCAGGAACGGAATCGAGCGGAACAGATTGACGAACGCCCCCAGCACGCGGTTAAGCGCCGGGGCTTGGTAGATGCCGCCTTTGTCGCTGGTCACCAGGAACACCGCCAGCGGGATGCCCACCAGCAACGCAATCAGCGACGACACGCCGACCATCAATAAGGTGTCGATGGCGCCCTGCACTAAACGATCAAACCACATAGCCCAACACCTCCGCCTGTTGTGCCCAATTGCCGGCGCGGTTGCGCAGCTCGTCGGCATTGTGGGGCGAGCCACTCACCGCCAGCAGCAGTTGCCCGAGGGCATGTCCCTGGATGCGTTCCACGCCGCCTTGCAGCAAACGCACGCGCCCGCCGAGGGCACTGAACAGCGCAGCCAGGTCCGGCTCGTCGGTGTCGCTGCCGGTGAACTGTAAGCGCAGCACCACGGCGGCGTCGGCGGATGCCGGTGTGGCCTGCAAACGGCTCTGCAACTCATCCGGCAGCCCGTGTTGCAGCGGCGCCAGCAGGGTTTTGCTGACGTCATGCTGCGGGTTGCCGAACACTTGCCACACCGGGCCTTGTTCAACGATATGCCCGTGTTCCAACACCACCACGCGGTCGCAGATTTCGCGGATTACTGCCATCTCATGGGTAATCAATACGATGGTCAAACCCAGGCGCTTGTTGATCTCGCGCAGCAGGCCGAGGATCGACTGGGTGGTTTCCGGATCCAGGGCCGACGTGGCCTCGTCACACAGCAGAATCTGCGGGTCGTGCACCAGCGAACGGGCGATACCTACGCGTTGCTTTTGCCCACCGGACAGCTGCGCCGGGTAAGACTTGTGTTTGTCCTGCAAGCCCACCAGCTCCAACAACTCGCGTACCTTTTGCTCGCGTTGCAGCTTCGGCACGCCCGCCACTTTCAACGGCAACTCGACGTTCTGCCACACCGTCTTGGCCGACATCAGGTTGAAGTGCTGGAAGATCATGCCGATGCGCCGACGCAGTTCCACCAGGCGGTCTTCATCGAAGCCGCCGATGTCCACCTGATCGATCAGCACGCGCCCGCTGCTGGGTTGCTCCAGGCGGTTGATGGTGCGGATCAGCGACGACTTGCCGGCACCGCTGCGTCCGATGATCCCGAACACTTCACCGCGCTGGATCGCCAGGTCGATGCCTTGCAAGGCATGCACGCTGCCGTCGTAGGTCTTGCCCAAGTTGATAAAGCGCACATGGGCACGGTTCAGGTCAGGGTGCAGCTCGGTCTGCTCGGCGTCCCTGGGCGGCAGGCCCAGGTCGCGCAGTTGGGCGTTGGCGGCGGTCATTTTTTATCTTCCCAGCCGACCTGGTAGAGCTTGCCCAGGGATTTATCCAGCGCAGCGCGCACGACCGGCGAATGTTGGTAGATGTCGACGAACTTGATCACCCGTGGGTCGGTTTTGCTTTTCGGCTGGATCACGAACTGGATCACGTATTCCGGGTGGTCGAGGCCGTCGAACAGCAGTGCCGCCTCGGCATCGAAGGTCTTGGACAGGCGGATATACGCTGGGTAGCCCTGCACCAAGTCGGCGTCGTCATAGGCGCGTACCAGCTGCACGGCCTCAACCTGCAGGATCTTGATCTTCTTCGGATTGGAAACGATGTCCTCTTCGGTGGCCTTGTAGCCCACGCCCGGCTTGAGGGTGATCAGCCCGGCCTTGGCCAGCAATTGCAGGCCGCGACCGCTGTTGATCGGGTCGTTGGCAATCGCCACGCTGGCGCCTTGGGGCAGGTCGTTGATGCTCTTGTACTTCTTCGAATACAGGCCGACGTTGTTGATGATCCCCGACGCGTACGGCACCAGGTCAAAACCGGCGGCGGCCTTGGCGTTTTCCAGGAACGGGATGTGCTGGAAGTAGTTCACGTCGATATCGCCGGCCGCGAGGCTGACGTTCGGCGCGATCCAGTCGGTGAATTCCACCAGCTCGACCTTCAGGCCTTGCTTGCCGGCTTCGGCCACGGCGGCTTCAAGAGGAATCGCAAAGGCCGCAGTGGTGCCGATTTTCAACGGCGCATCGGCGGCGAACACCGCCGAGCTGAACAGTCCGAAAGCCAGGGCCAGTGCTTTGACTGGGTGGGTGAGGAGCGTCTTTTTCATAATGGTTTTCCAGTCATAAGGTGTCGTTGTTAATAACGCGATCAACTGTGGGAGCCGGCTTGCCGGCGATGGCGGCGGTTCAGCCACCATTTTTCCCATTGCCCTCCAACTGCCCCAACGGCACCCGCCGCTCTATCGCGCTCGACAAAATAATCGAGGTCTTGCTGAACCCGAACTTCGCCACGCGGTTGATCAAGCTCTCCAACTCCGGCATCGACCCCACGGCTGCCTGCATGATCACGCACGGATCGCCGGTTACCCGATGGCACTCCGTCAATTCAGGGATTTCCGCCAACGCGTCATACACCTTCTGGCTGCCGTGATTGGTCAACCGCAGCTCAATCACGCACTGAATAGGCAAGCCCACTTTGGACAAGTCCACCTTGGCCTGATACCCGGTGATCACGCCACTGGCCTCCAGCTTGGCCACGCGCTCGGCCACGGCGGGGGCGGAGAGGTTTACCGTGCGGGCCAGTTGCGCGTAGGACGCGCGGCCGTCTTCGAGCAGGGCGCTGAGGAGCATGCGGTCGTATTTGTCCATGATAAGGCTCCGGTTGCGCGTGACTTTCGAAAGCACGGTTTATAGCCTTCACAACCATGCTTTGAAAAGTGTATTGGCGTTTTAAACAGGTTTTGTAACTTATGTTTAACGACCTGTCTTTTTAGAATAAGCCTCCCATCTCCTGCCATAGAGCCGCCCAATGCCTGGCCCACGTCGCTTTCCCTTACCGTTGATCGCCGCCTTTTTTGCGCTGTATGTGATCTGGGGGTCCACCTATCTGGTGATTCGCATCGGCGTGGAGTACTGGCCGCCGTTGTTGCTGGCGGGGATTCGGTTTTGCACGGCGGGGGCGTTGATGTATGGCTTCCTGCGCTGGCGCGGGGTGCCGGCGCCGACGTGGCCGCAGTGGAAAGCAGCCGGGATGATTGGTCTTTTGCTGCTCACCGTGGGCAATGGCGGTGTCAGCGTGGCGGAACACATGGGCGTGTCGTCCGGCGTGGCGGCGTTGGCCGTGGCGACGGTGCCGTTGTTCACCTTGCTGTGTGGGTATTTCTGGGGCGCGCGTAACACTCGCTTGGAGTGGGCGGGGGTGATTCTGGGGATCATCGGCATCGCCATGCTCAATATGGGCAGCACGTTGCAGTCGAGCCCGATGGGTGCTGTGTTGCTGTTGGTGGCGGCGGCTTCCTGGGCGTTCGGTTCGGTGTGGAGCCGGCAATTGCCGTTGCCCCAGGGCGCCATGGCCAGTGCTGCGGAGATGCTGGTCGCCGGTGTGGCGCTGTTGTTCGTCAGCGCGCTATCCGGTGAACGCCTGCAGGCCGCGCCGCCGTTGGAAGGCTGGCTGGCCCTGGCCTATCTGACGGTGTTCGGCTCGATCATCGCCTTCAACGCCTATATGTACCTGCTCAAGCATGTGCGCCCGGCGGCGGCGACCAGCTATGCCTATGTGAACCCTGCGGTGGCGGTGTTACTGGGGATTGTGTTCGTGGGCGAGACCATTGGTTTGGAAGAAGCCCTGGCCATGTTGGTGATTATCAGCGCGGTCCTGTTGATCAGCCTGCCCCAGTGGCGCAAGCCGAAGGCGGAAATAAGGTAAACTGCGGCGCATTGCGACCTTGCGCTGAATTTTTCCTACGGTAAACACATGACTTTCGCCACCCTTGGCCTGATCGAACCCTTGCTGCGCGCCCTTGAGACGCTTGGCTACCAGACCCCAACGCCGGTGCAGGCGCAGGCCATTCCGGCGGTGCTGGCCGGTCGCGACCTGATGGCTGCGGCCCAGACCGGCACCGGCAAGACCGCCGGTTTCGCCGTGCCGTTGTTGCAACTGTTGACGATGGAAGGGCCGAAAGTCGCCGCAAACTCGGCACGCGCGCTGATCCTGTGCCCGACCCGCGAGTTGGCCGAGCAGGTGCACGCCAGCGTCGCCGAGTACGCGCAAAACCTGCCGCTGACCACTTACGCGGTGTACGGCGGCGTGAGCATCAACCCGCAGATGATGAAGCTGCGCAAGGGCGTCGACATCCTGGTCGCCACCCCTGGCCGCCTGATCGACCTGTTCCGCCAGAACGCGCTGAAACTCAACCAGCTGCAAACCCTGGTGCTGGACGAAGCCGACCGCATGCTCGACCTGGGCTTCTCCGAAGAGCTGGCGAACATCTACCGCATGCTGCCGAAGAAGCGCCAGACCCTGTTGTTCTCCGCGACCTTCTCCGATGAGATCCGCACGCTGGCCGGGCAGATGCTCAACGACCCGCTGAGCATCGAAGTCAGCCCGCGCAACGTCGCCGCCAACACCGTGAAGCAGTGGGTGGTGCCGGTGGACAAGAAGCGCAAGCCGGAGCTGTTTGTGCACCTGATGCGCAAAGGCCGCTGGAAGCAGGTGCTGGTGTTCGCCAAGACCCGTAACGGCGTGGATGCGCTGGTGGATAAGTTGCAGGGCCTGGGCATCAATGCCGACGGCATCCATGGCGACAAGCCCCAGGCTACCCGCCAACGCGCGCTTGACCGTTTCAAGTCGAGTGAAGTGCAGATCCTGGTCGCCACCGATGTGGCGGCCCGTGGCCTGGATATCGAAGACTTGCCGCTGGTGGTCAACTTCGACCTGCCGATCGTGGCCGAAGACTACATCCACCGCATCGGCCGTACCGGGCGTGCGGGCAACACCGGTGAGGCGATTTCCCTGGTGTGTGCCGATGAAGTGAACATGCTGTCGGCCATCGAGATGCTGACGCGTCAGACCTTGACCCGCCACATGGAACAAGACTTCGAACCGGAGCACCGCGTGCCGGACACCGATGCCAGCGGGCAGGTGGTGAAGAAGCCAAAGAAACCGAAGAAGCCTAAAACCTCGGGCGGTGGTGGTAAGCGCAACCTCGGCAAGTGGGTGGACAGCGGAGAAGTGGCGCCGTCGGAGCCGTCGATCAAGCCGGTGCGCAAGGTACCTGTTTTTAATACCGGGCCGCGCAAGAAGAAGTAAGTTTTTCAGCGCTGCTGATGGCCTCTTCGCAGGCAAGCCAGCTCCCACATTTGACTGAGTTCCCACATTGGAATGCAGTCAAATGTGGGAGCGGGCTTGCCCGCGAAGGCGGCTCGGAATTCACCGCAAATCTCAGCGGTGAAGCCACTCCAACATCCCCCGCCCAGCCGCTCTGCCGCTGGCAAAACACCCCGTCAACAGATACCCGCCCGTCGGCGCTTCCCAATCCAGCATCTCCCCCGCACAAAACACCCCCGGCAACTGCTTGAGCATCAAGCGCTTATCCAACGCTTCAAATGGCACGCCGCCTGCTGTGCTGATCGCTTCATCCATCGGCCGGGTCTTCACTAGGGTCAAGGGCAGCGCCTTGATATCCACCGCCAACTGCGCCGGATCATTGAAGTGGTCAGACGGCGCCAACTCGCGCAGCAGTGCGGCTTTCACCCCATCCAACCCCAATTGACTGTGCAGATGCTTGCTCATCGAGCGTGAGCCACGCGGTTTCGCCAACGCGGCTTGAACCTTGTCCAGCGGCTTGCTCGGCAGCAGGTCGATATGCACGGTGGCCGAGCCGTTCCTGTTGATCGCTTCGCGGATTGGCGCCGACAGCGCGTAGATCAAGCTGCCTTCGATCCCGCTGGCGGTGATTACGCATTCACCCAGCCGAGGCTTGTCTTCCCCTAAACCAATGGCGACGTTTTTCAACGGCGCGCCAGCGAATTTGCTGACCATCAACTCGCTCCAGGCCGACACCTCGAAACCGCAGTTGCTCGGTTGCAGCGGGGCGTAAGGCACGCCTTTGTCTTCCAGCAACGTGAGCCAGGCGCCGTCAGATCCCAACCGTGACCAACTGCCGCCGCCAAGGGCCAGCAGCACGGCGTCGCTGTGGACAGTTTTTTCGCCTTCTGGGCTGTGGATAAGTAAGTCGCCCTCGGCATTCCAGCCCAGCCAACGATGACGGGTGTGGATAACCACGCCTTGGTCGCGCAGGCGCTTGAGCCAGGCGCGCAACAGGGGCGCGGCTTTCATGTCGGTGGGAAACACACGACCGGAGGTGCCGACAAACGTTTCGATGTCCAAGCCATGAATCCATTCACACAACGCCTCAGCCCCGAAACTACGCAGCAACGGCGCCATGTGCGGCGCACGTTCGGCGTAGCGTGACAGGAATGCCGGGTACGCTTCGGAGTGGGTGATGTTCATGCCGCCCACGCCGGCCAGCAGAAACTTGCGCCCCACCGAGGGCATGCCGTCGTACAGGTCCACCCGCACGCCCGCCTGGCTCAGGACTTCGGCGGCCATCAGCCCGGCAGGGCCGCCGCCGATAATGGCAACGTGAGGAGGAGGGGTCTGAGGCATGGGCAGGGCTACGGTCGCTGAATAGGTCGAGCATTCTACCCGAGGACGGCGCAACTGCCTGATCAAAAAATGTACAACTTCCTACGGGCCAGACTGCTGCTGGCTCTCAGGCCCTTACGCTCAAGTTATCCACAGGTGGTTCCACAGGGATTGTGGGTAACGCCCACGGTTCAATGACAACCTGATGACGTCCACACCCGCTGTGCACTGTGGTGCAGGATGCCGTGGCGGCGGGCGAGGGCGGGGCGGTCCTTGCTGTAGCCGCCGCCGATCACGCCCATCACCGGGATGTCTCGGCCCAGGCAGTGGCGCATCACGCTTTCATCGCGGGCGGCGACGCCTTGGTCTGTCAGCTTGAGGTAGCCGAGGGCGTCGTCCTTGTGCACATCGACGCCGGCGTCGTACAGCACCAGGTCGGGTTGGTACAGCGGCAGCAGGTAGTTGAGGGCGTCGTCCACCACCTTGAGGTAGTCGGCATCGCCCATGCCCATGGGCAGCGGAATGTCCCAGTCGCTCTGGGCCTTGCGCGCGGGGAAGTTCTTTTCGCAGTGCAGCGACACGGTGATAGCGTCTGGCGTGTCGTGGAGGATGCGCGCGGTGCCATCGCCCTGGTGCACATCGCAATCGAAGATCAGCACGCGATTAACCCGGCCGCTGGCCAGCAGGTAATGGCTGATCACCGCCAGGTCATTGAAGATGCAGAAACCCGCCGGGTAATCGTAGTGGGCGTGGTGCGTGCCGCCGGCCAGGTGGCAGGCCAGGCCGTGCTCCAGCGCTTGTTCCGCCGCGAGAATCGAACCGCCCACCGCCCGCACGGTGCGCCGGGCCAAGGCTTCGTTCCAGGGCAGGCCGAGGCGGCGCTGGTCTTCGCGGGACAATTCGCCGCCCATGTAGCGCTCGATGTACCCAGCGTCATGGGCCAGGGCCAGAATCTCGGGTGGGCAGAGTTGTGGGCGCAGCAGTTGGCTGTCCTCGGTCAGGCCACTGTCCACCAGGTAGTCGCGCAACAGGCGGAATTTGTCCATGGGGAAGCGGTGGTCCGCCGGGAACTCGGGGCTGTAGTCTTCGTGGTAGATCAATGGCAAAGGCATGGGATTTTCTGACGGGAACCTGCGACGGATTTTAACAGCGCTGTACACTCACGCACATGGCAAGGGAGGGGACCCATGGAGCCGATACTGGAATTGGAAAGCGCACGCCTGGTGTTGCGAGAATGGCGCGACAGCGACCTGGTGGAGTTCGCGCGCATGTGCGCCGACCCGCAGGTGATGCGTTATTTCCCGGCCAGGCTGAGTCACCTGGAAAGCGCCGCGTTGATTGGCCGCATTCGTGGGCACTTCGCCGAATATGGCTTTGGCCTGTGGGCGTTGCAGCGCAAGGACACCGGGGAATTCATCGGCCTCACCGGATTGCTGAATGTCAGCTTCGAGGCCGACTTTACCCCGGCGGTTGAAATTGGCTGGCGCCTGGCCCGCGAGCACTGGGGCCTGGGCTATGCCAGCGAGGCCGCGTGGACCGCGTTGCGCTGTGGGTTTGATCGTTTGAATCTGGACGAAATCGTCGCCTTCACCACGGAAGCCAATCTGCCATCACAAAAAGTCATGCAAGCCATCGGTATGCATTACGATCCGCTGGCAGATTTTGAACACCCCAAGGTCGCAGCCGATGACCCGCTGCGCCATCATGTTTTGTACCGCATCACCCGCGCCCAATGGTTGGACACGCTGCACGGATAGGCAGCCCGGAATGCCCCGTAGATTTTAGGAGTTGCTCTATGAGCCAAGTATTGGAAGATCTGGTGGACTTGCTGACCCTGGAGCCGATCGAGGAAAACCTCTTTCGCGGCCGCAGCCAGGACCTGGGTTTTCGCCAACTGTTCGGCGGCCAAGTGCTCGGCCAGTCGTTGTCGGCTGCCAGCCAGACTGTAGAAGAAGCGCGGCACGTACATTCCCTGCACGGTTACTTCCTGCGCCCCGGCGATGCGAAGTTGCCGGTGGTGTATTCGGTGGACCGTGTGCGTGATGGCGGCAGTTTCAGCACGCGCCGCGTGACCGCGATCCAGAAGGGCCACCCGATCTTCACTTGCACCACCTCGTTCCAGTACGACGAACAAGGCTTCGACCACCAGACCACCATGCCCGTGGTAGTGGGCCCGGAAAACCTGCCGTCGGAGCTGGAGCTGACCCAGCAACGCGCACACCTGATCCCCGAGCACATGCGCGACAAGCTGCTGTGCCCCAAGCCGATCGAAGTGCGCCCGGTCACCGAAAAAGACCCGTTCAACCCGCAGCCGTCCGACCCGGTCAAGTACGTGTGGTTCCGCGCCGATGGCGCCCTGGCCGACTCGCCGGCGCTGCATAAATACCTGCTGGCCTACGCCTCGGACTTCGGCCTGCTGACCACCTCCTTGCTGCCCCATGGCAAGACCGTGTGGCAGAAAGATATGCAAGTCGCCAGCCTTGACCATGCGCTGTGGTTCCACGCCGACCTGCGTGCCGACGACTGGTTGCTGTACGCCATGGACAGCCCATGGGCCGGCAATTCCCGTGGCTTCTCCCGTGGCAGCGTGTACAACCGTGCCGGGCAACTGGTGGCGTCGGTGACCCAGGAAGGCCTGATTCGCCATCGCAAGGATTGGGCATGAGCCTGTCGGACATCAAACACTGGGTGTTCGACATGGACGGCACCCTCACGGTCGCCGTGCATGACTTCGCGGCCATTCGCGTGGCTTTGGAGATTCCGCCCGAGGACGACATCCTCACTCACCTGGCGGCGTTGCCTGCCGATGTCGCGGCGGCCAAGCATGCCTGGTTGCTGGAGCATGAGCGCGAGTTGGCGCTGGGTTCAGTTGCGGCGCAAGGCGCAGTCGATCTGGTGCGCGAGTTGGCCGGGCGTGGTTACCGCTTGGGCATCCTGACCCGCAATGCGCGCGAGCTGGCGCACGTCACCCTGGAAGCGATCGGCTTGACGGACTGCTTTGCCATCAAGGACGTGTTGGGGCGTGATGATGCGCAACCCAAGCCCGATCCGGATGGCTTGCTGAAGCTGGCGGCCGCTTGGGACGTGGCGCCGAGTGAGATGGTGATGGTCGGTGATTACCGCTTCGACTTGGACTGTGGCCGGGCGGCGGGAACGCAGACGGTGTTGGTGAACCTGCCGGAAAACCCCTGGCCGGAGTTGGCCGATTGGCATGCCGAGGATTGCGCCGCCCTGCGCCAAATGCTGCAGCCCTGACAATAGGGATCAACTGTGGGAGGGGCTTGCCCTCGATGGCGGTGTATAAGTTAGCAGATGTGTAGCTGGCAGACCGCAATCGGGGGCAAGCCCCCTCCCACCGGTTATTGCGTGAACAGCACCGTCTGGCCTTCCGGCGACGTAAACATCCCATCCCCGTTATGCCCCACCCCCGGCACTTCCACCAGGTGATGGCTCAACTGCGGATGCCGCTGCTTGAGGTAATCAAAATAATTGTGCCCACGAATCAGGCGATACGCGCCCTGGGTCTCGGCTGCGCAGCTTTTATCCAGCGCCGGGTGGTTCGGGTCGGTGTCTTGCTGGCCCAGCAGGTAGGTGATGTTGCGTGATACATACGCCTGTTCCAGCTGCTCGGCGCTCTGCCCCTTGGCGTAGGCCGGCAGGTTTTGCAGGCCGTACTTCCAGTCGTTGAAGCCTGGGCAACTGGCCGTGTCGAATTTCACCGGGCGCTGCGGGGTGAAATAGGCGTAGGAGGATGGATTGGCCACTACGTATCGCAGGCCAATGCCTTCGGTCTGCAGGGTTGGGTGGTCGTGGCCGGTGAGCGCGAAACGCTGCACCACCTGGCCGCCGCCGGAGTGACCGGCGACCACGATTTCCTTGAGCGCCGGGAACAGCTTGCGGTTGCCCAAGTGCTTGATGATCTGGTCGAGGGCGCCATAGGAGCTGATCTGCCCCGGACCGGTCGAGGGCTCGCCGGCCATCCAGTCGTTGCCATTCCAACGCAGCACTTGGTTGTCCAGGTGGTTACGTTTCACGTCGGATTCATTTAGAAACTGCGGCGCAATCACCAGTGTATGGGCGGCCTGGCCCGCATGCTCGGCGGCGTCTTCACCGCTTTGCAGGTAAGTCTGCGCATTGCGCAGGCGACCATGCACGATGATCAAGGCGCGGGTGACCTGGGGCAGCGGTTTAGTCCAGTCCTGGCTTAAACCCAGACTGAGGTCGCCGGCCTCCAGCTGGAAACGATCGGGACTGACTTCTTTTACGCCATGCTCTTTTACGACAGGCCCGGCGGCGAAGGCGGAACAGGTGACCAACAAACCCAGCAGCAGTCCCAATCGTTTATTCATTTAAAGACTCTTGGCGGTAAAAGTGTCGCATTGAGTGATCTGGCCCTGGGCGAAGCCGGTCTTGAACCAGCGAACCCGCTGTGCCGAGGTGCCGTGGGTGAACGAGTCCGGCACCACGCGCCCCTGACCCTGTTGCTGTAAGCGGTCATCGCCGATGGCGTTGGCCGCATTCAGTGCTTCTTCAATGTCGCCGGGTTCGAGCCAGTTCAGGCGCTTTTGCGCACGGTTGGCCCATACCCCGGCAAAACAGTCGGCCTGCAGCTCCTGGCGCACCAGCAGGCCGCCGTCGCCTTGCATCTGCCGGCCTTGCTGGCGCGCCGCCTGGATCTTCGAAGAGATACCCAGCAGCGTCTGCACGTGGTGCCCGACTTCGTGGGCGATCACATAAGCCTGCGCAAAGTCACCGGCGGCCTGGAAGCGTTGCGACATTTCCCGGAAGAAATCCAGGTCCAGGTACACCTGCTGGTCAGCCGGGCAATAAAACGGGCCGCTGGCCGAGGTGGCCCCCCCGCAGGCGGAGTTCACCCGGCCGCGGAACAGAATCAGTTTCGGGTTCTTGTACGCCAACCCGTTTTCCTGGAACACCTGGCCCCAGGTGTCTTCTGTATCGCCCAGCACCGCGCGGACAAAATCCGCTTGCTCATCGTTGGCCGGCGGCGCCTGGCGCGATTGCGTGCTTACCGACGGCGCCTGTTCCATCTGGCCGGTCAACTGGCCGAGGATCTGCAAGGGGTCCTGGCCGGTCAGCCAGCCGATGCCGACGATCAGCACAATGGCCGTCAGGCTCAGGCCCTTGCCGCCGCCAAAGCGCATACCGCCACCGCCGCCACTGTCATCGCGGGCATCCACCACGTTGTCGCTGCGTCGGCCTTTTTTCCATAGCATGGGGCAATCCTCTCGGTGAACGGTCCTGCATTGATTGGGAAAGAGTATGGCCGTTAATCGCGGCAATAACCTTCGCCGGTATCGACAATCAGGCAATCCTTTTTATCCGCCAACCATTTCAAACCGGTGGCTTCACCGTTGCCGGCGCTCAGTTGCTGGGGGCCGTCCGGGCGGGTAAAGGCGATGCCGTCTTCGTTGGCCTCACCCTTGAAGGTGCCGGCGTCGTCATCATCAAGGCCGTATTTCATGGTCAGCAGGTAGTGACCTCGGCCGATGCTGTCGTCCTTGGCGATGGTCAGGTAGAGGCCTTCGACGCCGATCCATTTGCCGACCCATTTGTCGGTGGGCGGGGTTTGCGGCACCAGGGTGGCTTGTACGGAAGCCGGCGCGGGTTTGGGCGCTTCCTTGGTTTCCTGATTACAGGCGGTGAGCAGGGCAAGGGCAGAAAGAGCAAAGAGGATTTTTTTCATAGCAGCAAGGCCTTGGTTGAAAAGTGTACAACTGGACGGTCAACGTGCAGCGTTGGACTCGAAACCGGTGATTTAGTGCGCTGTTCGCACGGTGTTTGGTTATGCTCTTAGAGCAGGCTCCGACCCGGCTGCTAGATTACCGGGTTGAGCTCGACCGCGCGCCACACACGAGAATCCGATGACCGTCAGTACCCCTTTATCCGGCGTCAACCATCCCTTCAAGGGCATTTTGCTGATTGTTTTGGCGACGTTTCTGTTTTCCAGTCACGACGCCTTGTCCAAATACCTGGCGGGGTTCTACCCGATCGTGATGGTGGTGTGGGCGCGTTACTTGGTGCACACCCTGTTGATGGCCGGGATTTTCCTGCCGCAGTCGGGCTTGCGCGTGCTGCGCAGCAAGCGACCCGGGATGCAGGTGGTGCGGGCGCTGTGCCTGTTGGGCACCAGTCTGTTTTTTACGGCGGCGCTGCATTACATCCCGCTGGCGGAAGCCACGGCGGTGAACTTCCTCGCGCCGATCCTGGTGACGGCGCTCTCGGTGCCGCTGCTCGGTGAACACGTGACTCGTGGCCAATGGCTGGCGGTGATCTGCGGGTTTGTCGGCGTGCTGATCATCATCCACCCCGGCGGCGAACTGTTCACTCCGGCAGTGCTGCTGCCGCTGTGTTCGGCGTTGTTCTTCTGCTTCTATCAACTGCTCACGCGTATTCTCAGCCAATACGACTCGCCCACCACCAGCAACTTCTTTGCTGGCCTGTGCAATACCTTGGTGATGAGTGCGATGGTGCCGTTCTTCTGGCAGATCCCCACGCTATGGCATGGCGCATTGATGCTGGCGCTGGGCACCTGTGGCATGACCGCACACTTGATGCTGACCCAGGCGTTCCGCTTCGCGGCGCCGGCCTTGCTGGCGCCGTTCGGCTATTGCCAGATCGTATTCGCGGGGTTGTTGGGCTGGCTGGTGTTCAACCATACCCCCGATGTGACCACGGTGGTCGGCATCGGGGTGATCTGCATGAGCGGGTTGGCCGCTGCCTGGCAGCAGCGGCGTAGGTAGAGTTAGACGTCTACGGTAGGAATCTTGCGTGGCGCCATGAAGTACATCCAGGTCAGCGCAATGAAGTACATCGCCGGGATCAGGGTGAACAACACGGTGTAGTTGTTGTTCGTCACCGTCAGGATGTGGCCGACGATCTGGGTCATGAACATGCCGCCAATGGCCGCGCACATGCCGCCGAAGCCGAACACCGTGCTCATCATGTGCTTGGGGGTGTAGTCCATCACCAGGCTCCAGATGTTCGCGGTCCAGGCCTGGTGCGCACCGATCGCCAGGGAGATGGCAAACACTGCGACCCACAGTTGGCTGGAGCCGGCGGCCATGATCACGCCGACGATGCAGCAGGCAAACAGCAGCATCGACAGCAGGCGCGCCTTGATCGAGTTCATGCCACGACCGATCAGGAACGACGACAGAATCCCGCCCCCCACGCTGCCGAAGTCGGCCGTCAGGTAGATGATGATCAGCGGAATGCCCATTTGGGTCACGTTGATGCCCAGGTTGTATTGTTGGTTCAGGAACGGCGGCAGCCAGTACAGGTAGAACCAGAACACAGGCGCGGTCAGTGCGTAGGCGATGGCGAAGGCCCAGGTGCCGCGCATGCGCAGGATGCGGCTGAACGGTACGCCTGGTTGTTCCGGTTCGACATGCTGTTGCACGTAGTCCAATTCGGATTGTTTAACTGTCGGATGGTCTTCCGGGTTGTAGTACTTCAAACCCCAGAACACCAGCCAGATCGCGCCAAGCGATGCCATGCACAGGAACGCTGCCTGCCAGCCCCACACGTGGAGGATCAATGGCAGCAGCATCGGCGTCATCATCGCGCCAACGTTGGTGCCGGCGTTGAAGATACCGGTGGCCACCGCACGTTCACCCGCCGGGAACCACAAGCGCGTGGTCTTGACGCACGCCGGGTAGTTGGCGGCTTCGGTCAACCCGAGGATAAAGCGACACACCATAAAGCCGACTGCCGAGGTCGCTAGGCCGTGGGCGCCGGTCGCCAAGCTCCACAACAGCACCGCGCAGAAGAAAACGCGTTTCACGCCAACCCGGTCGATCAAGCGGCCCTGCAGCACAAAGCCGATGGCGTAGCCGACCTGGAACCAGAAGTTGATGTTGGCGTAGTCCATCGCCGTCCAGCTCATTTCTTTGGCGAGGATCGGCTGCATGACGCCCAGCGCGGCGCGGTCGATGTAGTTGAGGGTGGTGGCGAAAAACACCAGGGCCAACATGCCCCAGCGCGTTTTGCCCACGGCGAGGGCGCCGCGGATCTTGTCGCCGATGCCGGCGTGCGGGGTGCCGTGGCGCGCGGCCAGGGCGGAGTTTTGCAGAGGCATGAGGTCGTACCCGTTTTTTGAAATTTTTATGGTGTGTTCTGGGTCTGTTACGTCATCGATGGTGCGCAGTGGCTAAAAAATCGTCAATTCGCCAAAGGGGCATAGTGTTCGATAATCGCACCAAAAACTAACTGGTTCGTACATTTTAATTGCTGCGGTTAGGCTAGCGGCGAATAATTTGCCACAAACAACAATTGCCGGGAGTCGCCCATGCAACGTTCCATCGCCACTGTTTCCTTGAGCGGAACCCTGCCGGAAAAGCTCGAAGCCATTGCCGCCGCCGGGTTCGATGGCGTCGAGATCTTTGAGAACGACTTGTTGTATTACGACGGCAGCCCCCGCGAAGTTAGGCAAATGTGTGCCGACCTCGGCATTGCCATCACCTTGTTCCAGCCGTTCCGCGACTTTGAAGGCTGCCGCCGCGACCGCCTGGCGCGCAACCTGGAACGTGCCGAGCGCAAATTCGATTTGATGCAGGAACTGGGCACCGACCTGGTGCTGGTGTGCAGCAATGCCTCGGCCGACAGTGTGGGTGACGAGCGTATTTTACTGGATGACCTGAGCCTGCTCGCCGAACACGCCGGCCGCCGTGGCCTGCGTATTGGCTACGAAGCGTTGGCCTGGGGCAAGCACGTGAACACCTGGCAGCAGGTCTGGAACCTGGTGCGTCAGGTCGATCACCCCAGCCTCGGCGTATTGCTCGACAGCTTTCACACCCTGTCGCTCAAAGGCGACCCGAGTGCAATTGCCGAGATCCCCGGCGACAAGATCTTCTTCGTGCAAATGGCCGACGCGCCGATCCTGGCCATGGACGTGCTGGAATGGAGCCGGCATTTCCGCTGCTTCCCCGGGCAGGGCGAATTCGACCTGGCGGGGTTCCTCGCGCCGATCATCAAGAGTGGTTACACCGGGCCGCTGTCCCTGGAGATTTTCAACGACGGCTTCCGCGCCGCGCCGACCCGCGCGAATGCGGCGGATGGCCTGCGCTCCTTGCTGTACCTGGAAGAGAAAACCCGCGAGCGCCTGAAGCAGGAAGCCCCTGCACAGCCTGTCGAGATTCTGTTCGATACCCCGGCCGCCAGCGAGTACGACGGCATCGAGTTCCTTGAATTTGCCGTGGATGAAAGCCTCGGCGCCAAGCTGACCGTCTGGCTGGAACGCCTGGGGTTCGTCAAGGCCGGGCAGCATCGCTCCAAGAGCGTGAGCTTGCTGCGCCAGGGTGATATCAACCTGATCCTCAACTGTGAACCCTATTCCTTCGCCCACAACTTCTTCGAGGCTCATGGACCGTCATTGTGCGCCACGGCGATTCGGGTCAAGGACAGCGCCAAGGCCCTGGAGCGGGCGGTGGCGTACAAAGGCCAGCCGTATCGCGGCCTGGTCGGGCCCAATGAGCTGGAACTGGCGGCGGTACGTGCGCCGGATGGCAGCCTGATTTACCTGGTGGACAAGAGTGAAGGCGGCCTCTACGACACTGACTTCAACCTGCAACCTGCGGCGTCAGACAGCGGCGGCTTGCTGCGCATCGACCACATGGCCATGGCGTTGCCGGCCGACAGCCTCGACAGTTGGGTGCTGTTCTACAAGAGCCTGCTGGATTTCGAAGCCGACGACGAGGTGGTGCTGCCCGACCCCTACGGTCTGGTGAAAAGCCGTGCCCTGCGCAGCCGTTGCAGCTCGATCCGCCTGCCGCTGAATATCTCCGAGAACCGCAACACCGCGATTTCCCACGCGCTGTCGAGCTATCGCGGCTCCGGCGTGCACCACATTGCCTTCGACTGCGCGGATATTTTCGCCGAGGTGCGCCGCGCCAAAGAGGCGGGTGTGCCGCTGCTGG
This sequence comes from Pseudomonas sp. MYb541, assembly GCF_037479595.1. NCBI lineage: Bacteria > Pseudomonadati > Pseudomonadota > Gammaproteobacteria > Pseudomonadales > Pseudomonadaceae > Pseudomonas > Pseudomonas sp. MYb541. The sequence goes on from NZ_JBBGYS010000035.1 coordinate 47,263, forward strand.
ATATCCCGCTCAACTACTACGACGACCTGGCGGCGCGGTTCGATTTCGATGACGAGTTCCTCAGCGAGTTGGCGTACTACAACGTGCTGTACGACCGCGACGCCCAGGGTGGTGAGTTGTTTCATGTGTACACCGAGCCGTTCGAAGGGCGGTTTTTCTTCGAGATCATCCAGCGCAAGAACGGTTATGCCGGCTACGGCGCGGCCAATGTGGCGGTGCGTCTGGCGGCGATGGCAAAATCGCGCAGCGGTGCGGTGCGTCTGGCGCGTTTATAACGGCGGGTCAGGTGCTTTCTTTCAGGCCGCATCGCGGCCCATAATCACGGCCTGCATAACACTGGCCGTGAGCGCACCATGACCACCGAGGCACCTCGCAAGAGTCGTAAGAACAATCCGGAAAAGACCCGCGAAAACATACTCCAGGAAGCCATCGTCGAGTTTGTCCAGCAAGGCCTTTCCGGCGCTCGCGTGGACGCGATCGCCGAGCGTATCCACACGTCCAAGCGCATGATCTATTACTACTTCGGCAGCAAGGAGCAGTTGTACGTCGAGGTGCTGGAGAAGCTCTACGGCGACATTCGCAACACCGAAACACGCATGAACCTCACGGCGCTGGAGCCGCGTGAGGCGATCCGGCGGCTGGTGGAGTTCACCTTTGATCACCATGACCAGAACGTGGATTTCGTGCGCATCGTCAGTATCGAAAATATCCACAATGCCGAATATGTGAAGCGCACCGACACCATCAAGGCCATGAACAGCAAGATCCTTGAAGGGCTGGGCGAAACCTTGCGCCGTGGTGCCGAGCTGGGCTTGTTCCGGGAAGGGCTGGAGCCGTTGGACGTGCACCTGCTGATCAACTCGTTCAGCTTTTACCGAGTGTCCAACCGCCATACCTTCAGTGAGATTTTTCAGATCGATCTGTCGGATGAGGCGGTTAAACAGCGGCATCGGGACATGATTTGTGAGTCGGTGATGCGTTACCTCCAGGCCTGAAGTCTCAGGCTGGAATGCATTCAAAATGTGGGAGGGGGCTTGCCCCCGATGACAGTGGGTCAGCTACAGATAAGCTGGCTGATCCACCGCTATCGGAGGCAAGCCCCCTCCCACATTTGGATTTTTATTCCAACTCAGTTAGGTATTCATGCTTTGGAAATGCGCCAGCATCCTATCGGCATCCGGCACTTCCCCACTGAACAGCTCAAACGCCTTCACCGCCTGAAACACCGCCATGTTGCCGCCATCCAAGGTGCGGCATCCCAAGGCGCGGGCGTCGCGCAGCAGTTCGGTTTCCAGCGGGAAATACACGATCTCCGCCACCCACAATTCAGCGCGTAGCCAGGTGGCCGGAACGGGGGTGCCCGGCAGCTTGGCCATGCCCATCGGCGTGGTGTTGACCAAGCCATCGGCCTCGGCCAGGGCATTTTCCAGTTGATTGCCAACTTGGGCCCGACCGGCGCCGAAGCGCTGCGCAAGGTTATCCACAAGGTCGCGGGCGCGGCTGATGTCCACGTCAAAAATACTCAAGTGCTCCACACCTTCAGCCAGCAGCGCATGCGCCACCGCCGCGCCCGCACCACCTGCGCCCATCTGCACCACGCGTTGGCGTGCCACATCCTTCAGGTTGCGCCGAAAGCCTTCGGCGAACCCCAGGCAATCGGTGTTGTGGCCGATGCGCTTGCCGTCCTTGAACACCACGGTGTTGACCGCGCCAATCCCGCGGGCCTCGTCGGACAGTTCATCGAGCAGCGGTAGGATCGCCTGCTTGCACGGGTAGGTAATGTTCAGGCCGGTGAAGTGCATCAACTCGGCGGCGTCCAGCAAGTCGGGCAGGGCGTTGATGTCCAGGTGCAGCGGCTCAAGGTCGATCAGGCGATACAGGTAGCGCAGGCCTTGGGCGTCGCCTTCTTGCTCATGCAGGGCGGGCGTGCGCGAGGCCTGGATGCCAGCGCCGATCAGCCCGGCGAGAATGCGCGGTTTCATCGGGCCGATCCTTTGAACAACTGGCTGAAATGTTCCAGGGCCAGGTGGTAGCCGTGGCTGCCGAAGCCTGCGAGGACGGCCTTGGCAATGGGCGACACAAACGAGTGATGCCGGAACGCTTCACGGGCATGCACGTTGGAGAGGTGTACCTCGATCACCGGCACTTCACTGGCCACCAGCGCATCGCGAATCGCCACGGAGGTGTGGGTCCAGGCTGCCGGGTTGATCACGATACCGGCGTAACGTACGCGGGCGCCGTGAATCCAGTCGAGCAATTCGCCTTCGTGGTTGGTCTGGCGGAATTCGATTTTCAGCCCGAGCTGTTCGGCGCTGCGACCACACAGGGCGGCGACATCGGCCAGGGTTTCATGGCCGTAGGTGGCGGGCTCGCGGGTGCCGAGCAGGTTGAGGTTGGGGCCGTTGAGCACCAGCACGATAGGCGACATGGGATGTATCTCCACAGTTCTTGTTAGTTGTGCAGATAAAATGTACTGGTTAGTTAATTTGGTCAATTGATGGCGGCGGATGTGTTCGATTACCGAACTGTTAATCAGACCTTTCGCACAAGCGGATCAGATTAGATATCAATTGAAAATCATTCTCGATAACGCTTAATATGCCCGCCTGTTTCCTTTACATTCCAGGGAGTCGGTTTGTCGGACGTGGATCTCAAGGGCCTGTTTCTCAAGCATGCCGATACCCTGCGCGGGTATCTGGCGCGCAAGGTACGGGACCCGCAGTTGGCCGCAGACCTGGTGCAGGAGAGTTTCCTGCGCCTGGCGGAAAAGCCGGCCGGCGAGCGCATCGACAACTCCCAGGGCTATCTCTATCGAACGGCGAGCAATCTGCTGATCGACCATATTCGCCAGGAAGCGCGGCGCAAGACAGACTCCGTGCCCCATGAGGCGCTGGCCGAGATTGAAGATGAAGTGGCCGGGTTGGAGGCTCAGGCAATGGCGCAGCAACAGCGACAGGCATTGAAGCAGGCACTGGCGGAATTGCCGGAACGCACCCAGCAGATTTTCCGTCTCAACCGCATCGAAGGCATGACCCACGCCCAGGTCGCCCGGCACCTGGACATCTCCGACAGCTCCGTACAAAAGCACCTGGCCAAGGCGTTGGCCTACGTAATGCAGCGCTTGCAGGACGGCGAAGTCGCGCCATCCGACGAATGAGTTACCGAAATGCGCCACTTCAGACGTCACAGCGTTACATAACGAAAAATTCGAGATTCACACGTGAATAGCCAGGGTCCGCAACAGCACAGCATTACCGAGGCGGCCGCCGAGTGGGCGGTGCGCTTGCACGCCGGTGCCCTGACCGAACAGGAGCAGGCCGAGCTGCAGCATTGGATCGCCTGCGACAGCCGCCACGAAGCGGCGTTGCGTTTTGCCGAACAGACATGGGCAGCATTGGGCGATGTGTATAAGGAAGATCCCGTGCACCGCCAGCGTCCGTCAGTGGCGCCTGCGGCGGTGCGCCGAACCCAACGGCGAAGGCCATGGCAACGTGCGGCCGCCGTCGCGTTGGTCGTGGTGGTGGCGGGTGTTGGCTGGGTGCGCGGGCCGCAGGTGTTGCTGCGCATGCAAGCGGACTACATCACCGCCAAAGGCGAGGTGCGCACCGTGCACCTGGCCGACGGCAGCAAGGTCGAGCTGGATTCCGCCAGCGCTATCCGCCTGGACTACGACGGTGTGCAACGTCGCATCAGCTTGCTCCAGGGTTCGGCAATCTTTGACGTGGCGCCCATGCTCGGCGAGGAAACCCGGCCGTTCGTGGTGCAGAGTGCCGGTGGGCAGACCCGCGCGCTGGGCACGCGGTTTGTGGTGGAGCGTGAAGACGACAGCCAAGCGTGGGTCGGCGTGCTGGAACACAGTGTTGAGGTGTCCCTGAGCGCAACGCCGAAAAAGGGGCCGTCCGACAGGGTGGTCCAGGAAGGCCTGGCCGTACGCTACAGCCCTCAGCAAGGCATCGTCCCCTTGGACCAACTCGATGTTGCGCGCGCCACCAGTTGGCGGCGCGGTGTGTTGATCTTTGATCGCCAGCCGTTGGCCAACGTCATCGAGCAACTCAACCGCTACCGTCCCGGGCGCGTGGTGTTGGCCGACTCGGCGTTGGGCGAGCGTGAAGTCAGCGGCGTGTTCCGCCTCGATATGCTCGACACCGCCCTTGCCACACTTACCCAGGAACTCCAGGTGCAACGCCTGGACCTGGCTGGCCTCAGCCTGATCTATTGATGACCCGGTGGGGCCTGCCCCACCGCCTGAAATCCCTCTTCCTGAAAAACTTTCAAAAACCCTTACTGACTTCCCGCGCCTCGTACGTCTTGCTAGGTGAGAAGCATTCGCATAAACAAAAAACGCTTAGCGCAGGGAACAACAGAAATGTCAGCACTCAACAAGGGGCGTATCACCGTTAGCCGGTTAGCCCTGGCCATCCACTTGGGCCTGTTCGCCGCTGCGGCCCCGGTGTACGCCGCGCAACCTCAGGCGAAGGCTGCACAACCGGCCGTGCTGATGATCGATATCCCTGCGCAATCCTTGGGCAGTGCGGTGCTGGCGTTCGCCGACCAGGCCGGCCTGCAAGTGCTGTTCGACAGCCAGCGTCTGGAAGGCTTGCAGAGTACGGCGGTGAAAGGGCAGTACAGCGTGCAGGAAGGCTTGGCGCGTTTGTTGGGCAATGCACCGGTGGAGTACCGCTTCAACGGCGAGCGCCAAGTCACCCTGACCCGCGTTGAGCAGAGCGGCGCCGCCTTGGCGCTGGGAACCACCACGATCACCGGCCTGCACCCCAACGATTGGGTGTATTCATCGCCCCGCTCGGTGAGTGTGGTCGGGCGCGAGCAGTTGGATCGAAACCCGCCCCGGCACGCCGCTGAAATGCTGGAGGAGGCACCGGGCGTATACTCGGCGGTCAGCCAGCAAGACCCTGGCTTGTCGGTGAATATTCGCGGCATCCAGGACTACGGCAGGGTCAACATGTCGGTGGACGGCATGCGCCAGAACTATCAGCAAAGTGGCCACCAGCAACGCAACGGCACGCTGTATGTCGACCCGGAGTTGCTGTCTGAAGTGGTGATCGAGAAGGGCGCCACTTCGACGATGGGTGGGGCGGGAGTGATCGGCGGGGTCGCCAACTTTCGCACCGTGGAAGCGGCGGACCTGCTCAAGGGCGGCAAGGAAATCGGCGGGCGTATCCGCTTGACCACGGGGCTGGGCGGGCGCAGCAACGGCACGCACTTTATCGGGAGCTCGGCGTTTGCCGTGGGCACCGACGTGTGGGACATGTTGGTGGCGGCCAGTGAGCGCCACCTCGGTGACTATAAGCCCGGCACCAAGGGCAGCATTGGTGAGTTGCGCACCGGCAGTTCCTTCCTGCCGGCCAGTGAAGACCGGATCAAGCACTCCACTGTGGAATACACCGGTTCGGTGATGCGTTCGCGACTGCTCAAGCTGGGTCTCAACTTGCCGGTGGATCAGCGTTTGCAACTGAGCTACCTGACCACTGAAGTCGGCTATGACGACGTCAACATGATGACCGCCGAAAAAGCCCAGCTCTGGGAGAAGCTCGGCAGCAGTGACGTCACGGCGCAGAACTTCGCGCTGGACTACAGCTACACGCCGGACAACCCGCTGATCGATTTCAAGGCCAAGCTGTATTACGTCGATACCCGCAATGATCAAACCACGCTGACCCGTGGCAGCAGCAAGGGCTACGACGTCACCTACCAGACCAACACCTATGGTTTCCAGGCGCAGAATATTTCGACCTTTGCCTTGAGCGAACTGTCCGTGATCAAGGCCAACTATGGCCTGGAGTTTTTCTACGACAAGGTCCGCCCGGACTCCAACCAAATGGTGGCCGCCGACTCGGCCGTGACGGCCTCTGCGGCGGAAAGCATCACGCCCAGGGGCGACCGGGCGATGGGCAGCCTGTTCACTCGCCTGGACTACGACTACGACAATTGGCTGAACCTCAACGCCGGGTTGCGCTACGACCGCTATCGTCTGCGGGGCGAAACCGGTTTGAACACCCGTACGTTCATCATTGGCACCACGCGGCAAGTTGGCTTGCCCATGACGTATGACGTGGATCGGGAAGAGGGGCATTTTTCGCCGACCTTCGGCCTGTCGATCAAGCCCGGCGTGGACTGGCTGCAACTCTTTGCCACGTACGGCAAGGGCTGGCGCCCGCCGGCAGTCACCGAATCGTTGGTCAGCGGTCGGCCCCATGGCGGGGGCTCCGAGTCGATCTTCCCCAACCCCTACTTGAAGCCTGAGACGTCTACGTCCTGGGAGGTTGGCCTCAATGTATTGAAGGAGGACCTGCTGTTCTCCGAAGACCGCGTGGGCATGAAAGTGTCCTACTTCAACACCCGCGTGGACGACTTTTCCTATATGGCCCTGGGGGTGCAGCCGCCGGGTTATGGCATCGCCAATATCGGCAATGCGGCGTATGTGAATAACCTGGAGACCACCCGTTTTCGCGGCCTTGAATACCAGTTGGATTACGATGCCGGGTTCGCCTACGGCCAGTTCAACTACACGCGCATGCTCGGCAGCAATAAATTCTGCAGCAAGACCGCGTGGCTGGGCGGTGTGACCAAGATCCAGAAAGGGCCCGGCAGCCGGGCGCCAGTCACTGCGATGGTGCCCGACGATGTAGCCAATGCGGGGCAGAGCTGCAGTGCGATCCTGGGCTCCTCCGAGCACATGCCGATGGACCGCGGCACTGCGACGCTGGGCGCACGCTTCCTTGAGCGTAAGTTGGATGTGGGCGTTCGCGCTCGCTATAGCGGCGGTTACTACGTCAAAGGCGGCGCGGGTGTGACCACCTCGCAAACCGGCGTTTACCCGGCCGACTGGAAGCCCTACACCGTCTATGACCTCTACAGCAGCTACCGCGCCACCGACCAGTTGACCCTGCGCCTGGCCATGGAAAACGTCACCGACCGCGCCTACCTGGTGCCGTTGGGCGACGTGTTGGCCTTCACCCTGGGGCGTGGGCGCACCTTGCAGGGCACCGTTGAATATCAGTTCTGACCGATTTTGCCCAGTGACGGGCAAAACCACAGCAGGCAGTGGCTTGCTGTGGAGATACCACCCCATGACTTGGAGTTTTGCATGAGCATTTCTATTTCATACAGCACGGCCTACGCCACTAACACCGTTGCCCAGTACCTGAGCGACTGGTCGGCTTACTTTGGTGACCTGAACCACCGTGAGGGTTCGGTCAAAGAAGGTTCGAACACTGGTGGTTTCAATCCTGGCCCGTTCGACGGCACCCAATACGGTGTGTCGAGCACTGTCAGCAACGCGGCAGTGGTTGCTAACGGTGACCTGCATTACACCTTGTTCAATCCGCCGTCGCACACCTTGTGGGGGTCGATCGACTCCCTGGACCTGGGCACTATCCTGACGGGCGGTGCGGCCGGCGGTACCTACAGCCTCGCCGAGCAGGAAGTCAGCTTCACCAACCTGGGCCTGTCGAGCCTGCAATCCGAAGGCCGTGACGGCCAGGTGCACAAAATCGTGTACGGCCTGATGAGCGGCGACAGCTCGGCACTGGCGTCGGCGATCGACTCCCTGCTCAAGGACATCGACCCAAGCCTGTCGATCAACTCCACGTTCGACCAGCTTGCGGCTGCCGGTGTGGCCCACGTGGACTCGGCTGCGGTCTCCGCTTCCGATGTGGCGCTGGTGGGCGTGCAAGATGTGCCTCAGGACTTCGCCCTGGCCGCTTAAGCAAAAAAGCGAATGGCAGATCGCTCTCCCATTCGCCGTTTTACACACCGCTGTCGCCAAGCCTTCTAACTCTTCAGCGACGGCGGTGCCGAATTCTGCGCAGCGTCGCTTTGCCTGTCAACGCGGCGGCGCTGCCCGCTCAACCCCATGAGAATCCCCAGATGCGCCACGCCGGCAACGAAACCCTGGCCGCCCTCACGGCCTATAAAAGTGGCTTCTTCAACATCGGCCTGTTCTCGGCGGTGATCAACCTGCTGATGCTCGCCCCGGCGCTGTACATGTTGCAGGTGTACGACCGGGTGCTGGCCTCGGGCAATGAGATGACCCTGTTGATGCTGACGCTGATGATCCTCGGCCTGTTCGGCCTGATGGGCGCGTTGGAATGGGTGCGCAGCCAGGTGGTGATCCGCCTCGGTACGCAGATGGACATGCGCTTGAACCAGCGGGTGTACGACGCCGCGTTCGAAGCGCAACTCAAGGGCGGCACCCAGGCGGCGGGCCAGGCGTTGCATGACCTGACCACGCTGCGCCAGTTCGCCACCGGCCAGGCGTTGTTCGCGTTCTTCGATGCGCCTTGGTTTCCGGTGTACCTGCTGGTGATTTTCCTGTTCCACCCCTGGCTCGGTGTGTTGGCGCTGGTCGGCGCGCTGCTATTGATCGTGCTGGCGTGGGTCAACCATCACGTCAGCCAGGCGCCGATGGCCTTGGCCAGCCAACTGTCCATCAGCGCCAGCCAGCAGGCCACGGCCAACCTGCGTAATGCCGACACCATCGAAGCCATGGGCATGCTCGCCACGTTGCGTGCGCGTTGGTTCGGCCAGCATCAGGCGTTTTTGGCGCAGCAGAACCTGGCGAGTGAAAAGACCGCCACCGTTACCGCGTGGTCCAAGGGCGTGCGCCTGGCGTTGCAATCCCTGGTGTTGGGCCTGGGCGCCTTGCTGGCAGTGCAGGGCGAAATCACGCCGGGGATGATGATTGCCGGCTCGATCCTGATGGGCCGCGTGCTGAGCCCCATCGACCAGTTGATCGGCGTGTGGAAACAGTGGGGTTCGGCGCGCCTGGCCTTCGATCGGTTGTCGCAGATGCTGGCGGCGAATCCCGCGCGCCCGCAGCGCATGGCGCTGCCGGTGCCCAAAGGCCAACTGAGCGTCGAACAAATCAGCGCCTGTGCCCCCGGCAGCCGTCGGCCCGCGCTGGCCAATCTGGGCTTTAATCTGGCCGCTGGCGAAGTCCTGGGCGTGATCGGGCCGTCGGGCTGCGGCAAATCTACCCTGGCGCGGATACTGGTAGGCGCTTGGGCGCCCCTGGCCGGCAAGGTGCGGCTGGACGGTGCCGATCTGGCCTTGTGGGATAAGCAGCAATTGGGCCCGCACATCGGCTATCTGCCTCAAGACATCCAGCTATTCGCCGGCAGCATCGCCGAAAACATCGCGCGGTTTGCTGAGGTCGATGCGGATAAAGTCCTCGCGGCTGCACAAATGGCCGGCGTGCATGAGCTGATCCTGCAACTGCCCCAAGGTTACGACACGCAATTGGGAGAGGGCGGCGCCGGGCTGTCTGGCGGCCAGAAACAGCGCGTCGCGCTGGCCCGCGCGCTGTACGGCCTGCCCGCGCTGATCGTGCTGGATGAGCCTAACGCCAACCTTGATGAAGTCGGCGAGCAAGCTCTGCTCCAAGCGATCACCCAGCTCAAGCAGCAGCGCCGAACAGTGATCCTGATCACCCACAAACCCAACGTACTGACCCTGACCGACCAGTTGCTGATCCTCAAGGAAGGTCAGCTGCAGGCCTTCGGGCCGACGGCGCGTGTGCTGGAGGCACGGCAGAAACCGGCAGCGCCCAAACCGGTATCGACCATGAGCATGAGCTACCGCCTCGGTGAAGGAAAACAGGCATGAACCAGAGTAAACCTGTGTTGGTGAGCGACACACCAAGCAACGTGCTGGCGCTGGATGACAAAAAGTACTCGCGCCTGGGCTGGCTGTTGGTACTCGGCGGTTTTGCCGGATTCCTTGGCTGGGCGGCACTGGCTCCGTTGGACAAGGGCGTGGCAGTGCCGGGCAAGGTCATGGTGTCGGGCCATCGCAAGACCGTGCAGCACCCGGCCGGGGGCATCGTCGAGCGTATCGACGTGCGCGACGGTGACGTGGTTGACGCAGGCCAGGTGTTGTTGCGCTTGAAGGAAACCCCGTTGCGCGGGCAGATGCAGTCTCTGCGCAGCCAGTACCTGGCGTCCCTGGCCAGCGAGGCGCGCTTGAGTGCCGAAAGTGAAGGGTTGTCGGCGATCACCTTCGGCCCCGAATTGCTCAACGATCCGGAGGCGGCGGCCACCCTGAGCCTGCAACGGCAGTTGTTCAATAGCCGCGCCCAGGCCTTGGCCACCGAGCAACAAGGCCTGCGTGAAACCATCGCCGGGGCCGAGTCGCAACTGCGGGGCACGCGGGATTCGCAAGCAAGCAAAGTCCAGCAGCGCGCGGCGTTGAATGAGCAACTGCAGGGCCTGCGTGAGTTGGCGCGCGAGGGGTACATTCCACGTAATCGCCTGCTCGACAGTGAGCGACTCTACTCACAGATCGACGGCGCCATCGCCGAGGACTACGGTCGCATCGGCCAACTGCAACGCCAGGTGATGGAACTGCGCCTGCGCATCCGCCAGCTCGGCGAAGACTTTCAGAAAGACCTGCGCGGCCAGTTGGCCGAGACCCGCACCCGCAGCGATGACCTGCGCAATCGCCTGGCGTCGGCCGAGTTCGAATTGGCCAACAGCCTGGTGCGTGCGCCCGCAAGCGGCGTGGTGGTGGGGTTGGACGTTTACACCGAAGGCGGCGTGATCAAGCCCGGCCAGGCGCTGATGGACATCGTGCCCCAGGGCGAGCCCTTGCTGGTGGAGGCGCGGGTGCCGGTGCAGATGGTCGACAAGGTGCACCCCGGCCTGCCGGTGGAACTGATGTTCTCGGCCTTCAACCAGTCCACCACACCTCGGGTGGCCGGCGAGGTGACATTGGTCTCGGCGGACCGCCAGGTCGATGAGCGCACCGACGAGCCCTATTACACGCTGCGCGCCCAAGTCAGCGCGGCCGGCATGCAGCAATTGGACGGCGTGCAGATCCGCCCGGGCATGCCGGTGGAAACCTTCGTCAAGACCGGCGAGCGCTCGATGCTCAACTACCTGTTCAAACCCCTGATGGATCGCACTCATATGGCCCTGGTGGAAGAATGAAGGCGCTGTTGTTGACCTTGTGTTTCGGTTGTTCCTCGGCGGCGCATGCCCTGGGTTTGCTGGATGCCTACGACTTGGCCCTACGCAATGATCCGACGTTTCAGGCCGCGATACAGGAGCGTGAAGGCGGTGAAGAAAACCGTGCGATCGGTCGGGCCGCGTTGTTGCCGAACTTGTCGTGGAGCTATAACAACTCGCGCAACGAGTCCGAAGTGACGGCGGGAGATGTCAAAAGCGACCGTGATTACCGCAGTTATGCGTCGACCCTGACCTTGCAGCAACCGCTGCTGGATTACGAAGCCTACGCGCGTTTTCGTCAGGGCACCGCCCAGGCGTTGATGGCCGACGAGCGCTTTCGCGGCAAGAGCCAGGAACTGGCGGTGCGGGTGCTCAATGCTTACAGCCAGGCGTTGCTGGCCCAGGAGCGTATCGAGTTGAGCCGTGCACAGAAACGCGCGTATGCCGAGCGCCTGCAACTCAATGACCGCCTGCTCAAAGGCGGCGAAGGCACGCGCACCGATGTGCTGGAAACTCAGGCGCGGCTGAGCCTGGCCCAGGCCGAAGAAATCGAATCGCAAGACGCCCAGGACAGTGCCCTGCGCGAGCTGGAAGCCATTGTCGGCCAACCGCTGCAAATCGAAGAACTGGCGCCGCTGACGCGCCAATTCGAGATTGCGCCCCTGGAGCCCAATCGTTTCGAGACCTGGCGTGAACTGGCCATGGCCAACAACCCTGAACTCAAATCCCAGCATCACGCCCTGGACGTGGCTTCCTATGAAGTGGAGCGTAAACGCGCTGGTCACTTGCCCAAGGTCAGCCTGTACGCCACCAGCCGCCAGACCAACTCCGACTCGGAAAGCAGCTACAACCAAAAGTACGACACCAACACCGTCGGCATCCAGGTCAGCCTGCCGCTGTTTGCCGGTGGCGGCGTATCGGCCTCCACGCGGCAGGCGGCGAACCAGCTGTCCCAGGCCCAATACGAGCTGGACGCGCAAACCTCGGCCACGCTGGTGGAGTTGCGCAAACAGTTCAACCTCAACACCAGCGGCGCGGCCAAGGTGCGTGCTTATGAAATGGCCGTCAGCTCTGCCACGGCTTTAGTCGCTGCGACGAAAAAGAGTGTGGCCGGCGGTGAGCGGGTCAACCTCGACGTGCTCGACGCAGAACAACAACTCTTCACCGCCCGCCGCGATTTGGCGAGTGCACGACATGCGTATCTGCTGGCGAGGATTCAGCTGAAGTATTACGCGGGGTTGCTGAGCGAGCAGGACTTGCGGGCCTTGGCGGGGTATTTCCAGCCTTCGGCATGAGTGGTTACAACCCGGCATTCGCCGGGTTTTTTGTGCTTACTAATCTGTGAATCAGCTTCGGGAAATGGAGCCGGTTGTCGGGTGACAGGGGAAAATTGTTACCAGGCGGAAAATAACCTAACGGATGGGTTACGATGAGAGTAGGCACTTACAAAGGATATGTGATTTCGGTGTTTATCAGGGATGAGCATTGCCCGCCCCATGTGCATGTGCGGGGGAACGAATGGGATGCGCGTTTTCGTTTCAGCTTTCTGAATGGGGAAGTGGAGTTGTGGGACGTAGAGCCTGAGCGACGGCAACCACCCATGGCGGTTTTGAAAGAACTACGCGGGGCGGTCATGCAGCGGCACTACTTGGCGCGGGCACGCAGGATCTGGTGGGAATACCTGCAGACGGTCTGCCTGGAGAATCATTCCTGGGATTGGGAGGCGCGCGAGGTGTTGCCTGGGCTCATCATTCAGCCGGGTGTTTATGTGATCGCGCGCGCCCGGCACGATGTTGTGGGGCAGAAAACAATTTTGAACCTGGTCAGGGCGCCGGGTTTTGTGGAGATTGAACTATGAAGCAAATCGTAAAAGCCAAAGCTGTACCCTATAAACCACTCACTGAGGCCGACGTCGAAAAGGCGATAGCCCGAGGGCGCAAGACACGGCACCTTTATGCCCGCGCCAGTTCTGTGCGTTATGAAGACAACTGCATTTCCATCGGCTTTAGCGACGGCAGTCGTGTTGTACTGCCGGTGGCTGGCCTGCCCGAGTTCGCGGGGTTTTCCTTGGAGGACTTTGCGCAACTGGAAGTCGGCTTTGGCGGCAAGGCGCTGTGCTGTGAGGCCCAGGACCTTGATGTTTCAGTCACGGGCCTGATTGCTACCAGCAAACCGCTGATGGACCTGGCCACCAGCCTGGTCGCCTCGCGCAATGGCCGCAAAAGCAGCGCCGCCAAAGCCGCCGCCGCCCGCGCCAATGGCAAGAAGGGCGGACGGCCGCGCAAGAAAGAACCAGAGGACGTTGAGTTACCGCCGGGTCAATAACACCCCGGACTCCATATGGTGGGTCCACGGGAACTGGTCAAACAGCGCACACTGGGTAATCTTGTGCGTGTCGTGCAGTTGCGCAATATTCGCCGCCAAGGTCTCAGGGTTGCAGGAGATGTACAGGATGTTGTCGAAGCGTCGGGTCAGTTCGCAGGTGTCCGGGTCCATGCCGGCGCGCGGTGGGTCGACGAAGACGCTGCCGAATTCGTAACTCTTCAAATCGATACCGTGCAGGCGACGAAACGGACGCACTTCGTTCAGCGCTTCGGTGAGTTCTTCGGCAGAGAGCCGCACCAGCGTGACGTTATCTACCGCGTTTTCATCGAGGTTGCTCAGGGCTGCATTCACCGAGGTCTTGCTGATTTCGGTAGCCAGTACTTTGCGTACACGCGTAGCCAGGGGCAGGGTGAAGTTGCCGTTGCCGCAATACAACTCCAGCAGATCATCTGGGCGATCACCCAGGGCTTCATAAGCCCAGTTGAGCATCTTCTGGTTCACCGTGCCGTTGGGCTGGGTGAAGGCGCCTTCAGGTTGGCGGTAGCTGAAAGTGCGGCCGCCGACGTCGAGTTTTTCCACCACGTAGTCATGGCCAATCACATCGCGCTTGCCCTTGGAGCGGCCGATGATGCTGACATTCAAGTCAGCCGCCAGCTGGTTTGCGGCGGTGTGCCAATGCTCGTCCAGCGGGCGGTGATAGCACAGGGTGATCATCGCGTCGCCGGCCAGGGTGGTGAGGAACTCCACCTGGAACAGCTTGTGGCTCAGGGCCGCACTGGCTTGCCAGGCGGCCTTGAGTTGCGGCATCAACTGGTTGATGCGCAGGCTGGCGATGGGAAATTCTTCGATCAGGATCGGCGTGCGCTTGTCGTCCTGGGAGAACATCGCGTAGTGGCGCTCACCGCCTTCGCGCCACAGGCGGAATTCCGCGCGCAGGCGGAAGTTCTGCAGCGGCGAGTCGAAGACCTGCGGCTCTGGCGCGTCGAACGGGGCCAGTAGGTCACGCAAACGCGTGACCTTGTCTTGCAGTTGAGCGGTGTAGCTTGCGGCGTCAAAAGTCATGCGTTGAACCAGCCCAGCTTGATCACAAACAGAATCGACAGAATCACCAATGCCGGGTTCAGCTCACGGTAGCGGCCCGAAAGCAGCTTGATGGCGGTCCAGGCGATGAAACCGAAGGCGATGCCGTTGGCAATGGAATAGGTGAAAGGCATTGCCAGGGCGGTGACCACCACCGGCGCTGCAACCGTGATGTCGTCCCAGTCGATTTCGGCCAGGCCCTGGGTCATCAGCACTGCCACGAACAGCAGTGCTGGCGCGGTGGCGTAGGCCGGTACGCTGGCGGCCAGTGGCGAGAAGAACAACGCCAGCAGGAACAGGATCGCGACCACGATGGCGGTCAAGCCGGTACGGCCACCGGCGCTCACGCCCGCAGCCGATTCTATGTAGCTGGTGGTGGTCGAAGTACCCAGCAGTGAGCCGGCCATGGCGGCGGTACTGTCGGCGATCAGTGCACGGCCCATTTTTGGCATATGGCCGTCCTTGCCCATCAGGCCGGCACGCTTGGCCACGCCGATCAGGGTGCCGGAGTTATCGAACAGGTCCACGAACAGGAACGCGAAGATCACACTGACCAAGCCGATATCCAACGCGCCTTTGATATCCAGCTGCAGGAAGGTCGGGGCCAGGGACGGTGGTACCGAGGTCACACCGATGAACGGGGTGAAGCCCAATACGATGGAGGCGATGGTCACCGCCAGGATGCCGATCAGCACCGCACCGCGCACGGCCAGGGCCTCCAGTGCAACGATCAGCACGAAACCGAGGGTAGCCAGGATCGGCGCAGGTTGTTTCAGGTCGCCCAGGCCGACCATGGTGGCTGGGTTGCTGACCACGATCCCGGCGTTATGCAGGGCGATCAGTGCCAGGAACAGGCCGATACCGGCGGCAATCGCCGAGCGCAGCGGCAGTGGGATAGCATTGATGATCCATTCACGAATACGGAAGATCGACAGCAGGAAGAACAGCACCGCCGAGATAAACACCGCACCCAGCGCAACCTGCCAGGTATGGCCCATGTGCAGGACCACGGTGTAAGTAAAGAAGGCGTTGAGGCCCATGCCGGGCGCGAGTGCGATCGGGTAGTTGGCGATCAGGCCCATCACGGTCGAACCGATGGCGGCCGCCAGGCAGGTCGCGACGAACACCGCGCCTTTGTCCATGCCGGTCTCGCCGAGGATGCTCGGGTTCACGAACAGAATGTAGGCCATGGCCAGGAATGTCGTGATGCCCGCGAGGATCTCGGTGCGCACGTTGGTGTTGTGTGCCTTGAGTTGAAACAGCTTTTCCAGCATGCCTGCTCCCAGTGACGCTCTGTGGCGTCGTGATTTGTTGACCTCTAAGTCAAAGCACAAACTGCGCCAAGCGCCTGTGGTTTCAGAGAGGATCGGAAAAAGCGGCGCATCATACCAGCAGCCGAGGCCTTGAGGCATACTGCGCCGACGTTTAAACCAAGGTCATTTGCAGCATGAAAAACGCCAGCCCGTGGAGTCTAGCCCTGATCCCCTGTATCAGCCTGTTGCTCGGCGCAGCACCGGCCTGGGGCGCAGCTGCACCGCCGTTGAGCGAAGTGCGTGTGTTCCAGGTCGAGTCGGCAGCGTGTAAGGAAAGCATCCCCGAGCGCGCGCAGAGCACACAGATGTGTACGCACCGTGGGCCTACCAAGGTTTCCGTCATGGAGGTGGGCCTCGGTAACAACCCCATGGGTCGCTTCGATGGCGCTGAATTGAATGGGCAACGCACGGCGGTTTGCCAGGTCGGCAATATCAGCGAAGTGTGCGACGGCGCGGGCACACTGATGGGCTACATCTATGTGTTTGACCTGAATGTCGAGGCCCAAGGCTGGTTCCAGTACAGCAATTCCTCGATCAACCCCCCGCAAAACACCCTGACCACGCAGCTCAATATCCGCTGATCAATCACCTTGAACGCTCATTACCCCGGGAAGTCGTACCCCTGAGACGGCGATTTCCCTGAACGCCGCGGATGTCCACCAACCCGTGAGGTGTTTATGAGCGCAACCCCCAATGGCGCGGCGGCCCAACCGTTCGTCAGCCACTCGATACGCCTGAGCCTCAATGGCCAGGATCGCGAACTGGATGTATTGCCCTGGACCACATTGCTCGACCTTCTGCGCGAGCAACTCGACCTTGTCGGCAGCAAAAAAGGCTGCGACCACGGCCAATGCGGGGCCTGCACGGTGTTGCGCGATGGCAAGCGGATCAATGCCTGCCTGACCCTGGCGGTGATGTGCGATGGCGCCGAGCTCACCACCATCGAGGGCTTGGCCGACGGCGACCAACTGCACCCGATGCAGCAAGCCTTCATCACACACGACGCCTTCCAATGCGGTTATTGCACCCCCGGCCAGATCTGTTCGGCAGTTGGTCTGGCTAATGAAGGACGAGCCCACGACACCGCCCAGATCCAGGAGCTGATGAGCGGCAACCTCTGTCGTTGTGGCGCCTACAGCAATATCCGCGATGCCATTGAAGAAGTCGTTGGAGGTGAGCGATGAATCCCTTCCACTACAGCAAGCCGGCCGATGTGCAGGAAGCTGTGCACCTGAGCAGCGCCGCCTCGCGTTTTATCGCCGGCGGCACCAACCTGCTGGACTTGATGAAAGAAAACATCAGCCGTCCCGAGCATCTCATCGATATCACGGGGTTGCCGTTAAATGAAATTCAAGCAACCACCGAGGGCGGACTGCTGATCGGCGCTCTTGTGAGCAACGCCGACCTGGCCTGGCACCCGCTGATCGAGCAGCGTTACCCACTGCTGTCCCAGGCCATCCTCGCTGGCGCCTCGCCGCAACTGCGCAATATGGCCAGTACCGGCGGCAACTTGTTGCAGCGCACCCGTTGCTACTACTTTTATGACGCCACGGTGCCTTGCAACAAACGCGAGCCCGGCAGCGGCTGCCCGGCACGCACGGGTCTGAATCGCATTCATGCCATCCTTGGCGCCAGTGAACAGTGCGTCGCGACGCATCCTTCCGACATGTGCGTGGCGTTGGCGGCGTTGGAAGCGCGGGTGCATGTGGAAGGCCGTGCAGGTGCTCGCGTTATCGAGTTTGCCGACTTCCATCGCCTGCCCGGCGATGCGCCGCAGCGTGACAACCAATTGGCTGACGATGAGCTGATTACCGCCATCGAACTGCCCGCCGACAATCTGGCAAACCACAGCAACTACCTGAAAATTCGCGACCGCGCTTCCTATGCGTTCGCCCTGGTGTCCGTCGCGGCAGCTTTGGAGCTGGACGGCGACCGTATCGTCGACGCACGTCTGGCCCTGGGTGGCGTAGCCCATAAACCCTGGCGTGATCGCGCGGTGGAAGCCGCGCTAATCGGCCAGCTCGTCAGCCGCGAAACCTTCAGCCACGCCGCCGACGCGCTGCTGCAAGACGCAGAACCTCTGGAACACAACGGCTTCAAGATCAAGTTGGCGCGCCGGGGCATCATTCGTGCCCTGAGTGACGCCGCTGTTGCAGGAGAACACCCATGACCGCCATCGGCAAACCCTTGGACCGGGTCGACGGTCTGCTCAAGGTCACAGGCAAAGCGCGTTACGCCGGTGAGTTTCCCGAGGACGGCCTGCTGCATGGCAGCGTGGTGTCCAGCACCGTCGCCAAGGGCCGCGTACTGCGTATCGACGCTTCCAGGGCGTTGGCGCTGCCGGGGGTGGTGGCGGTAATTGATCACCTCAACCGGCCAAGAATCGCCAGCTACGACGACGCTTTCCAGGATGCCGACGCCGCCGACGGCTCGCCGTTTCGTCCGCTCTACAATGACCGCGTGCTGTACAGCGGCCAGCCCCTGGCCCTGGTGATCGCCGACAACCTCGAATTGGCGCGGCATGCCGGCTCTCTGGTGGAGATCGAGTACGCAACCGAAGCCTTCGAAACCGACCTGCTGGCCATGCAGCAACAGGCTCACGCCTCGCCGCAAACCCCGCCCAAACCACGCGGTGACTTCCAGGCAGTATGGACCGACGCCGCCGTCAGCCTGGACGTGCATTACAGCACGCCCATCGAACACCACAACCCGATGGAGCCCCACGCCAGCACGGTGCTGTATCAGCCGGACGGCACCCTGCATATCCATGACAAGACCCAGGGCCCGCAGAACTGTCAGGCCTATGTGCAAAAAGTTTTCGGCCTGGAGAAAAGCCAGGTACGCATCTTTGCCGCGTTTGTCGGCGGCGCGTTTGGTTCCGGCCTGCGTCCGCAGTACCAATTGCCGTTGGCAGTGATGGCCTCGTTGGCGCTCAAGCGTTCGGTGCGGGTAACGCTGACGCGCCAGCAAATGTTCACGTTCGGCTATCGCCCGCGCACTCTGCAGCGCCTGCAACTCGGCGCTGCCGCTAATGGGCGCCTGCTGGCGTTGGGGCACACCGCCATTGGCCAGACTTCGCGTTTCGAAGACTTCAGCGAACACGTCGTGGAATGGAGCGGCATGCTCTACCACTGCGACAACGTGCAGCTTACTTATAAGTTGGTGCCCCTGGACGTCTTCACGCCTTTGGACATGCGCGCGCCGGGCGCCGCCCTCGGCGTGATCGGCCTGGAGTGCGCCATGGACGAGCTGGCCTGCGCACTGGGGATGGACCCGGTGCAACTGCGGCTGATCAACTACGCCGAGCGCAACCAGAACGAAGACAAGCCCTGGTCGAGCAAAGCCCTGCGCGAGTGTTACCGCGAAGGCGCCGAGCGTTTTGGCTGGAGCCAGCGCAACCCGGAACCGCGCAGTATGCGCGACGGCCGCCAGTTGATCGGTTGGGGCATGGCCGGCGGCGTGTGGGAAGCCATGCAGATGAAGGCCAGCGCCAAGGCGCACATCGATGCGCAGGGCAAGCTGACCGTCAGCAGCGCCACCACCGATATCGGCACCGGTACGTACACGGTGATGACCCAGATCGCGGCGCAGGCCAGCGGTGTGGCGGTTGAAGATGTGGCGTTTCTGCTGGGAGATTCATCATTGCCCACCGCGCCGTTGCAGGGCGGTTCATTCACGGTGTCCTCCGTCGGTACTGCCGTGCAGCAAGCCTGCGAGGCCTTGAATGCCAAGCTGCTGAACATCGCACGGCAGACTTATCCGGTGTTCAAGGACGCCGAAGCCGTGCGCTTCGAAGACGGTCTACTGCATACCGGCGACGTGAGTGTGTCGCTGGCGCAGTTGGTCAAGGACAGCGGCGAAGACGCGCTGCAAGTGCAGGTCGACAGTGAGCCCGACAAAAAACGCGAGGGCTACAGCACCGCCACCCACTCAGCCGTCTTCGTCGAGGTGCAAGTGGACGAAGACCTGGGCACCATCAAGGTCCGCCGGGTGGTCAGCGCGATTGCCGCCGGACGTGTGGTCAACCCGAAGATGGCCCGTAGCCAGATCCTCGGCGGGGTCGTATGGGGCATCGGCATGGCATTGCATGAAGAAACCCAGATCGACCATCAGTTGGGGCGCTACATGAACCACAGCCTGGCGGAGTATCACATTCCGGTTAACGCCGATATTGGCGACATTGACGTGGTGTTTGTCGAAGAACACGACGAGATCGTCAACGCCCTGGGGTCCAAGGGCGTTGGGGAGATCGGTATCGTCGGGGTGGCAGCGGCGGTGGCCAATGCGATTTATCACGCCACCGGCAAGCGAGTGCGGGAGTTTCCCATCACGCTGGATAAGGTGCTGTAACGCAAATCTTCAAGCCAGTGAAGATCAACTGTGGGAGCTGGCTTGCCTGCGATGGCGATCGCTCATGTCCTGATGAGGTGACTGGCACACCGCCATCGCGGGCAAGCCCGCTCCCACATTTACCCTATTTCAACATTAGGTTATGTGGCGGGCTTGATAGCGGGTTCTTCCACGGGCACATGCATGCGGTCACGGTTGGCCAGGGTCGGGAACAGCTTGATCCAGACCCCGGTCACCACCAGCGTACCGATCCCGCCCATGACCACGGCGGGCACGGTGCCGAACCAGTGGGCGGTAATCCCGGATTCGAACTCGCCCAACTGGTTGGACGCGCCGATAAACAGGCCGTTGACCGCACTGACCCGCCCGCGCATTTCATCCGGCGTCTCCAACTGCACGAACGAGGCGCGGATCACCATGCTGATCATGTCCGCCGCGCCCAGCACCACCAGCACCGCCAGGGAGAACCAGAACGAGGTGGACAGGCCAAAGGCGATGGTCGCCACGCCGAACACGCCGACGGCCGTGAACATCACGCGGCCCACATGGCGGTCCACGGAAAACCGCGCCAGCCACAGCGACATCAACAACGCGCCCACCGCCGGCGCCGAACGCAGCAGGCCCAGGCCCCAGGCGCCGGTCAACAGGATGTCTTTGGCAAACACCGGCAGCAACGCGGTGGCGCCACCCAGCAGCACGGCGAACAGGTCGAGCGAGATGGCACCGAGGATATCCGGGCGGCTGCGGATGAAGCGGATGCCGGCCAGCAGAGAATCCAGGGTGGCCTTGCCTTTGTTGAGTGGTGTCTGGCGGGCGGGCAGGTTGAGGGTCAGCATGCAGGCGATGAGGTACAGCACTACCGTGGGGCCATAGACCCAGACGCTGCCAAACGCGTACAGCAAACCGCCGAGGGCGGGTGCGACGATGGTTGCCAGTTGCTGGGCCGACTGCGAGGAGGCCACGGCTCGCGGGAATAAAGTGCTGGGTACGATGCTGGGCAGCATCGCCTGGGTGGTGGGCATTTCAAACGAACGCGCGGCACCGAGCAGGAAGGCGAGGATGAAGATCATCTCGCGGGTCACATTGCCGGTCAGCCCGCCGATGGCCAGGCTCAAGGCAATCAGTGCCTGCACGGTCTGGCAGATGGCGGCGACCTTGCGCCGTTCATAGCGGTCCGCCACATGCCCGGTGTGCAACATGAACAGTACGCGAGGCACGAATTCCACCAGGCCGACCAAGCCCAGGTCCAGCACATTGCCGGTCAGTTGATAGAGGTTCCAACCGATAGCCACGGTGAGCATCTGGAAACCGCTGGCGGTAAAGATGCGCGCCAGCCAGAACGCGATGAAAGGGCGGTGGTGACGCAACAACAACGCGGGTTCACTAGGCATCGGGGATTCAGGTCAGGGCCGGAGGGAGCGCCGAGATTATCATCAAGTTGTAACAGATAGTTGCAAGAACTGATCTGAGGCAGTCTGTCACGCGGCAAAAGACCACACAGTTCAATCCCGAAAATGGGACTACTCTTTCAGCAATGCTTGATCCAGATCAATGTCCGCCTGGGCATCGATCTGGCGGCCTTAGGGCCAGATTCCCTACGCGGTGGGTTAAAAAAAGAAACGAATTGAAATTCGCCAGACTCCATATCCGTGGGGGCAGTGGGTGCAGGCTCCCGCCAGCAGCCGGTATTACCTGACAGAGGAAGACTTATGTTCGGTTTGGAGGCGCTAGATCTCGCCCGAATTCAATTCGCGTTCACCATCTCTTTCCACATCCTGTTCCCGGCGATCACCATCGGCCTGGCCAGTTACCTCGCGGTGCTGGAAGGCTTGTGGCTCAAGACGCACAACGACACCTACCGTGACCTCTACCATTTCTGGTCGAAGATCTTTGCCGTCAACTTCGGCATGGGCGTGGTCTCCGGGTTGGTCATGGCCTACCAGTTCGGCACCAACTGGAGCCGTTTCTCAGACTTCGCTGGCGCCGTCACCGGGCCGCTTCTTACGTACGAAGTGCTCACGGCCTTCTTCCTCGAGGCCGGTTTCCTGGGCGTAATGCTGTTTGGCTGGAACAAGGTGGGGCGCAATCTGCACTTCTTCTCCACCGTGATGGTGGCCGTCGGTACGCTGATTTCCACGTTCTGGATCCTCTCGTCCAACAGCTGGATGCAGACGCCCCAGGGCTTTGAAATCATTGATGGCCGTGTGATCCCTACCGATTGGTTCGCCGTGGTCTTCAACCCCTCGTTCCCTTATCGCCTGGCGCACATGGCCACCGCGGCGTTCGTAGCGACTGCGTTCTTCGTCGGCTCCTCGGCGGCTTGGCACTTGCTGCGTGGCAAGGACAACCCGGCGATCCGCAAAATGCTCTCGATGGCCATGTGGATGGCCCTGATCGTCGCGCCTATCCAGGCGGTGATCGGTGACTTCCACGGGCTGAATACCTTGAAGCACCAGCCGGCGAAAATCGCCGCGATTGAAGGTCACTGGGAAAACATCGGCAACGAACCGACGCCGTTGATCTTGTTCGGCTGGCCGGACATGAAGGAGGAACGGACCAAGTACGCCGTCGAGATCCCGTACTTGGGCAGCCTGATCCTCACCCACTCCTTGGACAAACAAGTGCCGGCGCTCAAGGAATTCCCACCGGAAGACCGCCCTAACTCGACCATCGTGTTCTGGTCGTTCCGGGTCATGGTCGGCCTGGGCTTCCTGATGATTTTCACCGGTCTGTTCAGCCTCTGGCTGCGCCGGGGCGACAAGATGTACACGTCCAAACCGTTCCTCTACCTGGCGTTGTGGATGGGGCCGTCCGGCCTGATCGCGATTCTTGCCGGCTGGTTCACCACCGAGATCGGCCGTCAGCCGTGGGTGGTGTATGGCTTGATGCGCACGGCGGATGCTTCATCCGGGCATAGCCTGGCGCAGATGACGATCACCCTGGTGTTGTTCGTGGTGGTGTACTTCGCGCTGTTCGGCGCAGGCCTGGGCTACATGATGCGCCTGGTGCGCAAGGGCCCTGTGACCCACGAAAGCACCGAGCCAACCCACGGTGGCCCTGGCCAGAAACGCACACCGGCCCGTCCGTTGTCCGCCGCCGATGATGATGGCAACGATGACGACCACACCCACATCCAGCACAAGGGGCATTGAGATGGGTATTGATCTTCCGCTGATCTGGGCCGTGATCATTATCTTCGGCATCATGATGTACGTGGTCATGGACGGCTTCGACCTGGGTATCGGCATCCTGTTTCCGTTTATCCCCGGCAAAACCGACCGTGACGTGATGATGAACACCGTGGCGCCGGTCTGGGACGGTAACGAAACCTGGCTGGTACTGGGCGGCGCGGCGTTGTTTGGCGCATTCCCGCTGGCCTATTCGGTGGTGTTGTCGGCGCTGTACCTGCCGCTGATCCTGATGCTGATCGGGCTGATCTTCCGTGGCGTGGCGTTCGAGTTCCGCTTCAAGGCCAAGGACCATAAGCGTCACCTGTGGGACAAGGCGTTTATCGGCGGTTCGCTGGCGGCGACGTTCTTCCAAGGCGTGGCACTGGGGGCGTTTATCGACGGCATTCCCGTGGTGAATCGCCAGTTTGCCGGTGGTTCACTGGACTGGGCCACGCCGTTCACAATGTTCTGTGGCGTGGCGCTGATCGTGGCCTATGCCTTGCTCGGCTGCACTTGGCTGATCATGAAGACCGAAGGCCCGTTGCAGGAAAAGATGCACAACCTGGCACGGCCACTGGCCTTTGTGGTGTTGGCGGTGATCGGCATCGTGAGCATCTGGACGCCATTGACGCACCCGGAAATTGCCTCGCGCTGGTTCACCCTGCCGAATCTGTTCTGGTTCCTGCCGGTGCCGATTCTGGTATTGGTGACCATGTACGGGCTGATCCGCGCGGTGGCGCGTAATGCGCACTACACGCCATTCCTGCTGACGCTGGTGCTGATTTTCCTGGGCTACAGTGGTTTGGGCATCAGCCTGTGGCCGAATATCATTCCGCCCTCCGTGTCGATCTGGGACGCCGCCGCACCGCCGCAGAGCCAGGGCTTCATGCTGGTCGGCACCTTGTTCATCATCCCGTTCATCCTGGGCTACACCTTCTGGAGCTACTACGTGTTCCGCGGCAAGGTCACCCACGAAGATGGTTATCACTAGGAGGGTCGTTTCATGTCCGGCAAACCTTCGTTGCACGAGATCGAACAGGCCGAGAAACAGCCGTTGTGGCGGCGCCTGGGGTGGCTGGCGATGATCTGGACCGGCAGCGTGCTGGCCCTGTTTGTCGTGGCCAGCCTGATGCGCATGTTCATGAATGCGGCCGGCTTGACCACCCACTGACATCCCGATCCGGGCCTGACGGCTCGGCTTTCCAACCCTGCTTTTCGCGAGAGAAGCAGGGTTTTTTTATTTACGGGGTTTATTTACGGGCTTTGAGGATCACAAATTTTGGCGTGGTGGCGACTTGCTCGACACCCCGGAATAAGCGCGCCAGTTTGGTGTGATAACCCAGATGACGGTTGCCGACTATATAGAGGGCACCGCCCACCACCAGCGCTTCACGCGCCTGCTGGAACATGCGCCAGGCGAGGAAGTCACCGACCACCTGTTGTTGATGGAAGGGTGGGTTGCACAAAACGACGTCCAGTGAACCGGGTTCCTGGCCGGCAAGGCCATCGGCGGCGCGTATGGCTACGTCGCGATCACCGAGGGCGGCTTGCCAGTTTTCGGCCGCCGATTGCACGGCCATATAGGACTCGTCTACCAAGGTGTACTGCGCTTCGGGGTTTTGCAGGGCGCTGGCAATCGCCAATACACCGTTGCCGCAACCCAAGTCCGCCACACGTGCGTTGTCCAGGTTTTTCGGCAGGTGGGGCAGGAACGCGCGGGTGCCGATGTCCAGGCTTTCGCGGCAGAACACGTTGGCGTGGTTCAGCAATTCGATCGCCGGCGTGTCCAGGGTGTAGCGGGTGGGGTAGGGCGAGCTGGCTGCCGGGCGCTCTTGCGCCGTGGCAATCAGCAGTCGCGCCTTTTTCACCGCAAGCGATGCCTGCATCGGCCCGATGTAACGCTCCAGCAACTCGCCCGCTGCCCGTGGCAGGTGCTTGATCATTGCCCCGGCGATAACTTGAGCGCCCGGCGCGAGTTGGCCCTGCAGGCGGATCAGTTGCTCTTCCAGCAGCGCCAGGGTTTTCGGTACGCGGATCAGCACACAGTCGAAAGGCCCAGCCGGAACCTGGCTCGCGGGGATGAATGCCACTGCATCAAACGCCTTGCCGTTACGTACCAGGTTCTTCTCCAGGCCCTGGGCAGCGAGGAACGAATCACCGCTGGACGTGACCTGAACCTGCCCCTGAAGGCTGGCCGCCAGCGCGCCGAAGCTGTCATTGAGCACCAGCACGCGAGTCGCAGCAGTCGGTTGCTGCTCGGCCAGATAGTTGAGCAGGTATTCGTCGGCGGCATCGAAGGCTTGTAGCGGATCGTTATGTTGCTCTGGCTGACGGATCAGGTCGAGTTGGGCGAAGGGGCTTTCAAGCAGGGGCATGGCGGGGGAGGCTCTGGGTCGTCGATGGGAGTCCGGCAATCGCTGCAGAACCCTCTGAGTGAACTACGGTGCGGGCCGGGGGGCAGCATCAACACTCAGAATTGACTGTAAATGTTACTTTTTTTCCAGAGGGATTACATGCGGTGTTTCCAGGCAATTAAAAACAGCCCATTTGGGATGCCCTGAGCACTGCGGCGATCTTGTTATTGACCCCCAGTTTCTTGAGTGCACTGGCGATGTGAAACCCTATCGTACGCTCTGACAGGCACAGGATTGTGGCGATTTCTGCGGCGGTCTTGCCCAAGCCTGACCATTTGAGGATTTCGGTTTCCCGCGGGGTCAGTTTGCAGGGAGGTTTGAAACTGGGTTCGTCGGCAAATTTCTGTGCCACTACCGCATGCAGGGCATGACACAGCCACAGCACCTGGCCGGCTTTTTCATACAGTTCGTCCGGGCTGACTTCACCTTTACTACGACCCAGGGTCAGCATGCTGAAGACACCCTGGAAATCATGTACTGCTTGAGTCCAGCCTAGGTGCACGCCATGGGATTGGGCCAGTTGCCATAAACTGGGTGCGGCACCAAATGCCTTTTCTTCCCAGAGGATGGGCAGTACGCAACGTTTGCAATGGGCTACAACGGGGTCTACATCGAAAAAGTGTGCTCGTTTGTAGAGGTTGTTCCATTCGTTTGGGTAGTTGTTTATGTGGATTGGTTTTGTTTGGTTATTGGGTAGTTGAGAACTCATCGTAAAGGAACAAAATTGGAAGCCAAGTTCTAACGTGTGATTGAGGGCCATTTCAAAAACACTGGTTATCTGGTTCTCGCCTTCCAGTTTGGGGAGTCTTGTGTTGCGCCAGCTAATCATTGGTCACTCTCCATGAGATCCTACTGGCTGCGGGTACGTCCTTACCCCCGCAGCTGCACGAGATTGATTGTAGGATATGGCCTACATGTTTAAGTGAAAAAAGTTAAAAATCTTTTGTTTTGAAGAAGTCTCGCCTTGTGCAAAGAGTAAAGGTTTGTATAGGTTGCGCGCGTGTTTAATTTTTTTAATACGAATTAGAGAGTTGTCAGTGCTGTCAAATTGATGGCTATTAAAAGCACTGCATCATCTGAGGTCATTTAGTACTTGCTAATAGCCAAATGGTTAGTCTCGGTCCATATGCCGACGCCTTGACAAGCGCGAATGCCAGTACAAATCAGCGGTGTTTGCGCTCGTCACTTTGAGGGACACTAGGGCACCTGTAGAACGGAGCCCCCCATGACGGCCAGCGCTGAGAAATTTACCCGCCAGACATTGCTCGACGTGCAATCGCTGACCCCCAGCCTGTTTACCCTGCGCACTACCCGCGATGCGGGCTTTCGTTTCACGGCGGGGCAGTTTGTGCGGTTGGGGGTTACCAAGGCGGATGGCAGCACCGTATGGCGCGCCTATTCGCTGGTGTCCTCACCGTTTGATGAGCATCTGGATTTCTTCTCGATCGTCGTCCCCGGCGGAGAGTTCACCAGCGAACTGAGCCGCCTGCGGGTAGGCGATACCTTGATGGTGGAGCGCCAAGCCACGGGTTTCCTGACCTTGAACCGCTTCGTTGATGGCCGCGATTTGTGGATGCTCGGGACGGGCACCGGGGTGGCGCCGTTTTTGTCGATCCTGCAGGACTTCGAGGTCTGGGAGAAATTCGAGCGCATCATCCTGGTGTATAGCGCACGGGAAGCCAAGGAACTCGCGTATCAGACGCTGATCAAGGAGCTGGGTGAGCGTGAATACCTCGCCGAGTACGCACACAAACTCACCTACGTTCCCACCGTCACCCGTGAGCAGCATCCTGGCGCGTTGAATGGGCGCATCACCACACTGATCGAAAATGGCGAGCTTGAACGTGCAGCCGGCGTCGAGTTGACCCCGGAGCATTCGCGCGTGCTGATCTGCGGTAACCCGCAGATGGTCGATGACACGCGCCAGTTGCTCAAGCTGCGTGACATGAACCTGAGCTTGAGCCGCCGCCCCGGCCAAGTCGCGGTGGAAAACTACTGGTAATAAAAAAGGCGCCTCTAGCAGGCGCCTTTTTTCTCAAGCCGGTCTTTACAGGCGCGGCTTGTCATTCTGTGCCTTGAGCAGATCGCGGATCTCACCCAGCAACACTTCTTCCTTGGTCGGCGTCGGCGGCAGGCTTGGCGCCACGGCCTCTTCACGCTTCAGGCGGTTGATCGCTTTCACACCCATGAAAATCGCAAACGCGACAATCACAAAGTCGATGACGCTCTGAATGAACTTGCCGTAGGCCAGCACCACCGCAGGCACATCGCCCTGTGCTGCCTTGAGCGTTATCGCCAGGTCACCGAAGTCCACGCCACCGATCAACAGACCGATTGGCGGCATCACCACGTCGCCTACAAACGAGGAAACAATTTTGCCGAAGGCTGCGCCGATGATGATACCGACGGCCATGTCGACCACATTACCTTTGACCGCGAAGGCCTTGAACTCACTGATCACGCCCATAGGTTATTCCTTGTTACAGATGAGAAGGGTGGGACTCAGTGTAAGACAGTCGTAGCGGGCTTGCCCGACACAACCCTTAACACTGTTAGTTTTTATCGACACATTAAAACGCAAATAGTTTGCAAAGTGCCACCAGTCGCGCGCGAAATACGCCTGATATCAGCGACTTAACAGATTATTTTGTTAATCGGGTTGTTGTGAGTTTTCTATTTATCTTCTGACTCTCGGGTCACTAGCCTCTGGCAAGCACAACTGAATGTGCACTAAAAAAACCAGAGGAAACCTCGATGAAGAATCCAATGAGCCGCGCGCCTGTTTCAGCGCGATACGCGCTGGTACTGGCGACCGCCAGCCTGCTTTCCCTGTCCGTACACGCCGCCAACCTGACCCGCGATAACGGTGCTGCGGTGGGGGACAACCAGAACTCGCAGACCGCCGGCGCCAATGGCCCGGTGTTGCTGCAAGACGTGCAGTTGATCCAGAAGCTGCAGCGCTTCGACCGCGAGCGCAT
Source organism: Pseudomonas sp. MYb541 (assembly GCF_037479595.1). Classification (NCBI taxonomy): domain Bacteria; kingdom Pseudomonadati; phylum Pseudomonadota; class Gammaproteobacteria; order Pseudomonadales; family Pseudomonadaceae; genus Pseudomonas; species Pseudomonas sp. MYb541. The sequence goes on from NZ_JBBGYS010000035.1 coordinate 75,857, forward strand.
CCCTGAGCGCGTGGTCCACGCCCGTGGTACCGGCGCCCACGGTACTTTCACCGTCACCGACAACCTCAGCGACCTGACCAAGGCCAAGGTGTTCGCGGCCGGCGAAGCCACCCCTGTGTTCGTGCGCTTCTCCGCCGTGGTCCACGGCAACCACTCCCCGGAAACCCTGCGCGACCCGCGTGGTTTCGCCACCAAGTTCTACACCGCCGATGGCAACTGGGACCTGGTGGGCAACAACTTCCCGACGTTCTTTATCCGCGATGCCATCAAGTTCCCGGACATGGTCCACGCTTTCAAACCGGACCCGCGTACCAACCTGGATGACGATTCCCGTCGCTTCGACTTCTTCTCCCACGTGCCCGAGTCCACGCGCACGCTGACCGAGCTGTACTCCGACTCCGGCACCCCGGCCAGCTATCGGGAAATGGACGGCAACGGCGTGCATGCCTACAAGCTGATCAACGCCAAGGGTGAGGTGCACTACGTCAAGTTCCACTGGAAGAGCCTGCAAGGCATCAAGAACCTTGATCCCAAGCAAGTCACCGAAGTGCAGGGCCGTGATTACAGCCACATGACCAACGATCTGGTCACGCATATCAACAAGGGCGACTTCCCCAAGTGGGACCTGTACGTGCAGGTGCTCAAGCCTGAGGACCTGGCCAAGTTCGACTTCGATCCACTGGACGCCACCAAGATCTGGCCGAATGTGCCTGAGCGCAAAGTCGGGCAGATGGTGCTGAACCGCAACCCCACCAACGTGTTTCAGGAAACCGAGCAAGTGGCCATGGCCCCGGCCAACCTGGTGCCGGGCATCGAGCCGTCTGAGGACCGCCTGCTGCAAGGTCGCGTATTCTCCTACGCCGACACCCAGATGTACCGCCTGGGCGCCAACGCCCTGCAACTGCCGATCAACGCCCCGCGGGTGACCGTCAACAACGGTAACCAGGACGGCGCGATGAACTTCGGCAAGACCACCACTGGCGTGAACTACCAGCCAAGTCGTCTGCTGCCACGGGACGAGCCGCAAACCGCGCGCTACAGCCAGTCAGCCCTGTCGGGCAGCACCCAGCAGGCGAAGATCCAGCGCGAGCAGAACTTCAAGCAGGCCGGTGATCTGTACCGCTCCTTCACCAAGAAAGAGCGTCAGGACTTGATCGAGAACTTTGGTGGCTCGCTGGCGACCACCGATGACGAGAGCAAGCACATCATCCTGTCGTTCCTGTACAAGGCCGACCCGGAATATGGCACCGGCGTGGCCAAGTTTGCCAAGGGTGACCTGGCGCGCGTGAAGGCGCTGGCGGACAAACTCACCGACTGACCACGCCCCCCCCT